>CBDUMS010000013.1:0-51286 GCA_965368405.1 uncultured Cyclobacteriaceae bacterium | reverse complement strand
GTTCGCAGATTTCTGTTACGTGATTTAGATCGTGGCTTGAGATGAGTAAGGTTGTACTTAATGATCTTCCAAGAGTTCTAAACCAAAAAACCCCGACGATCTCGTAGAGGTTTTAAGTACCAGGAGTGGGTCCCGATAGCTATCGGGATGAACCCGCGTTTTAAGAATATTTTTCTTTTAATTTTTCCATTATTCCTGTGTGTTTTCGGAGATTTTTGAAATACTTCCGACTTTTCATGAGCTTGATTTGCCTCTCAATTTTTCTAGCCTGATCATAACCAAGGTTAGCCTCTGAATAGTATAGACGCCAATCAGTAGCACGTTTAGTATAGGCCGATTCATAAAGACTTTGATTATGCTCCTCTATTCTTTGCTCAAGATTGAGACAGCTACCTACATAATAGCGATCAATAGATGGTGAATATAAAATATATACAGTTGCCATATCCTTTAACCAAAAAACCCCGACGATCTCGTCGAGGTTTTAAGTACCAGGAGTGGGACTTGAACCCACACGTCCCGAAGGACACGAGATTTTAAGTCTCGCGTGTCTACCAATTCCACCATCCCGGCATGCTCTCGACGTTACAAGAACGGAGAACAGATTCTCACAGGTAAACCCGCAAGAAGTAATCTTTGGTAGTCTATAAACAAAAATGAGCTGTAAATTGTCGATGTGATCTAAAATTCACTAGCTCTTTTTATTTTGAGCGAAAGACGGGATTCGAACCCGCGACCCCGACCTTGGCAAGGTCGTGCTCTACCAGCTGAGCTACTTTCGCTTATAATTCAATATGTCAATACTCAGCTGGTGCTTTCGCGCCTACTGGCCCCTCGCTGAAATGATCAACAGGATCAATTCTTAACGTTCGGTCCTCAGCTGAGCTACTTTCGCTTATTGGCTTTCAAAATGCTCCATTTAAGGCTTTTCTTAAATGGGACTGCAAATGTAAATAAGTGGTCATAAATTACAAGCCTATAATTCAAAAATCTTATGCGGTCTTTTTTAGCTCCTCGTACTGTTTTTTAAGTTGATAGGCCTCTCTTTTGTTTCTAGAATCTTTAATGTGCTTTGGAACCTCCTGAATATCCCAGACAAGGCCAACCCACGACATCATTTTAATCAAATAATAGGTTATGTCTATCTCCCACCAGAAAAAGCCTTGTCGCGTGGAAGACTCATAATAATGGTGGTTATTATGCCAGCCTTCACCAAGTGTAATCAAGGCTAGAATAACCGAATTTCTCGACTCATCTCCTGATTCATAGCGTTGACGACCTATTTTATGCATTATAGAGTTAATTGAAAACGTTCCGTGATACAGTACAATCGTACTTAGGAAGTATCCGATGATTAAGGTAGAAAGTCCTCCCGGCACAGAAAAGGTGGCCAGCACGCTACCGCCATTAACAATTCCGCCAAGTAACATTACCACAACCATCATAACTAAAGGTGGAACAATGTAGTACTTATTTAACCATACCAATTCCTTGTATTTGCTGAAATCGCTTATACCATCAAAGTCGGTTTCTTTGTAGTCGGGACCGAGAATCCAGCCTATATGAGAATACCAGAATCCATAAATCTTCATTGAGTGGGGATCGCCTGGTTGATCGCTGGTACGGTGATGTACCCTATGATGTGCTGCCCACCATAATGCACCCTTTTGCATTGAGGTCTGGGCCAGAAACGCCATTACAAACTGAAACCAACGCGAAGTTTTAAAAGTCTTATGTGAAAAATATCGATGGTAGAAACCAGTGATAAAGAACATTCTTAAAAAATACAGCACAATAGCTACTGTCCAATCGAACCAGGTTACCCCGGTAAAAAATGCTAAAAGTGGCACAAAATGAATCAAAAGCATCTCAAACGATTTCCGATATCGAATTGGATTCCTTTTCTCTTTTACTACCGCCGCTCCCTCTAAAGCCATATTTCAATCGTTAAACCACAAAGTTAGGAAGGACAAGCCTAAGTACAATAGTTTGATTACGAATAATTATCTAAAGAAGTAGCTGAGAGCCGCTCAAAGTAGGAGGAATTTATTTCAATTTTCCCTTTAGCTCATTCAATTTCATTAAGGCCTCTACGGGCGAAATGGTATTGATGTCGAATGATTTAAGAAACTCTTTTACCTCACCCATTCTGGGATCGGGGGTGAACATGGCAAGCTGTTCCGTTTGCGGTTTAAGCTTTTTAATCTTCTCTTTTTCCTCCCGCTTACTCCGGTCTTTTTCTAAAAAGTGCATGATTTCATTTGCTCTGAGGACTACCGGATTAGGCATTCCGGCCATTTGTGCTACATGAATTCCAAAACTATGTTCACTACCACCTTTTTTTAAGGTTCGCATAAATATCACCTTGTCGCCTAATTCTTTAACGGATACATTATAATTTTTAACACGTGGAAGATCATCGGCTAATTGATTTAGCTCATGGTAATGGGTGGCAAACAGTGTTTTTGGTCGTGCTTGTAAATTATTGTGCAAATGTTCCACAATAGACCAGGCAATGGCTACGCCGTCGTAGGTGCTCGTGCCTCTGCCTATTTCGTCCATTAAAATCAAGCTGTTTTCAGACAAATTATTTAGGATACTGGCAGTTTCTGTCATTTCTACCATAAAGGTGGACTCGCCCTGAGAGAGATTGTCTGAAGCCCCTACGCGAGTAAACACTTTATCTACTACGCCTATTTCTGCTGCTTTAGCAGGCACATAACTACCCATTTGAGCCATGAGCACTATTAAGGCCGTTTGTCGAAGCAGGGCAGACTTTCCCGACATATTTGGCCCAGTAATAATTATTATTTGTTGAGAATTATTATCAAGAAGAATATCGTTGGGAACATACGCCTCACCTAAGGGGAGGCTTTTTTCAATAACAGGATGCCTTCCGGCTTTGATATTCAGTTTATGATCGTAGTTAATTTTTGGTTGGCAGTACTTATTATACTCAGCAATAGAGGCAAAGGAAATGAGAGTATCGAGTGTTGCGAGTACATGCGCATTTTTTTGAATTGCACTTACATACTGTCCCACGTATGCCACCAATTCTGAAAAAAGCGATTGCTCTATACTTAGTAGTTTGCCTTCGGCCGTTAGAATTTTTTCTTCATAAATCTTAAGTTCTTCCGTAATATAGCGCTCGGCGTTAACAAGCGTTTGCTTTCGAATCCACTCTGGAGGCACTTTATCTTTATGGGTATTGCTAACTTCTAAATAGTAGCCAAATACCTTATTGTATGCGATTTTTAACGAACCAATTCCCGTGCGCTCCACTTCTCGATCACGGATTTGCATGAGATAATCTTTACCCGAAAAAGCGATTTTTCTGAGTTCATCAAGTTCTTTATTAACCCCTTCTTTTATTATTCCTCCTTGATGGGCCAACATTGGGGCTTCATCACTGAGTTCTTTCTTTAGTCTTTCTTGTAGCGAATTACATAAATCTATTTGTTTCGATAGCTCATGAAGAGGTTTCTCTTTGGCCTTGTTAATAGTTGCAACAATAGGTTCAGTTTGAATGAGCGCTTTGCTCAACATCAGTAATTCGCGCGGATTGATTCTGCCTACTGCCACCTTGGATATCAATCGTTCGAGATCGCCGATTTGCTTCAGGTTGTTTAATACATTTTGGCGTAATTCCTGTTTCTTAAGAAATGAGCCTACAATAGTCAATCGCTGTTCAATTGCAGCCTTATCCTTTAGCGGTAATACCATCCATTTTTTAAGCATGCGGCTACCCATAGGTGTAACCGTCTCATCCATAATGTCGATTAATGGTATCCCGCCTTCTGATTGTGCATAAACAAGTTCTAAGTTCCGTATGGTAAATCGGTCTAGCCAAACATATTTTTCTTCTGCTATTCTTGATATACCCAGAATATGACTGGTTTCTTTATGCTCCGTTTCATTTAAATAATACAGAATTGCGCCGGCTGCCGTAATCGCTAAAGTTTGCTTCTCTAAGCCAAAGCCTTTTAGGTTATTAGTTTCAAAGTGCTGAGTTAATGTTTCATATCCATAGTCTTCGCCAAAAACCCAATCGTCAACGGCATAAGATATTAAATCAGTGCCCAAATTTTCTTCAAACTGCGTTTTCTGGCTCTTATTATAAAGTATTTCAGATGGACTAAACCCTTGAATTAATTTCTGCACATAATCAAGACTGCCTTCAGCGGCCATAAACTCCCCGGTAGATAGATCAAGAAATGAGATGCCAGCTTCTTCTTTATGAAAGCTTATGGCAGCGAGGTAGTTATTCGCTTTTTTGTCGAGAACATTATCATTAAAGGAAAGACCGGGCGTAACGAGCTCTGTAACACCGCGCTTAACGATCCCTTTTACCGACTTCGGGTCTTCCAGTTGATCGCAAATAGCCACCCTGTTTCCGGCTCTGACCAGTTTGGGAAGATAGGTGTCTAAAGCATGATGGGGAAAACCTGCTAATTCTATTTCTGAGGCGGAGCCATTTGCTCTTTTAGTTAGTACAATGTCTAAAATCTTGCTGGCTTTAATAGCGTCTTCGCCAAAGGTTTCATAGAAATCTCCCACCCTAAAAAGCAGTAACGCACCCGGATACTTTGCTTTTATAGCATTGTATTGCTTCATTAAAGGAGTTTCTTTGCTTACCTTAGATTTCGACATTCAGGAATGATTAATGAACTGTAAACTTAGCCAAAGATCATTAAATTCTCGACGAAAATGTACTGCTAGCGATTGATTATGCAAAAGTTAAAAAATGATGAGCTCGAACGACTAAGTAGCGCTGAATATAAGGCTGCTAAGAAGACTCCAATAGTTGTAATTCTAGATAATATTCGAAGCATGAATAATATTGGCTCGGCATTTAGAACGAGCGATGCCTTTTTAATAGAAAGGATCATTTTGACGGGCATAACGGCTCTCCCACCGCATAGAGATATTAATAAAACCGCTCTAGGTGCTACCGAAACAGTTCCATGGGATTACGTAAGCGACACTTGCGAAGCAGTATTAGACCTCAAGGAAAAAGGGTATAAAACTATTGCTATAGAACAAGCCCAAAACAGCATAATGTTACATGACTTTAGTGTAGATAGCGAAGCGAAATACGCATTGGTTTTTGGCAACGAAGTAAAGGGTGTTCAGCAAGAGGTAATGGACGTTGTTGACCAATGTATTGAAATCCCACAGGTTGGGACTAAACACTCCTTGAATATTGCAGTAAGTATGGGAGTGGTACTCTGGGATTTTGCAGCTAAACTTAAGATTTTCTAACTCAGCTATTAGATATATTTCAAGTCTGATTTGTAATCATTCTTCGTATTTTTGATTCATTATTTTCGCATCTATTAACGTTAAGAATATGGAATATCGTATTGAAAAAGATACCATGGGAGAGGTAAAAGTCCCCGCTGATAAATACTGGGGCGCACAGACAGAGCGCTCTCGTCAAAACTTTAAAATAGGAGGCTCCAAACAGCAAATGCCTTTAGAAATAGTCTATGGCTTTGCTTACCTAAAGAAGGCTGCAGCGATTACCAATTGTGAATTAGGTGTTTTAAATGAAGAAAAACGTGATTTAATTGGCCGCGCTTGTGATGAGATCTTAGAAGGTAAATTGGATGATCAGTTCCCCCTTGTAATCTGGCAAACAGGTTCCGGCACACAATCTAATATGAACCTAAATGAAGTGATTGCAAACAAAACACATGTCTTACTGGGGAATACATTAGGTGAGGGTGAGCGCCTCATTCACCCGAACGATGATGTGAATAAATCTCAATCTTCGAATGACACTTTTCCTACTGGAATGCACATTGCGGCCTATAAGATGGTTCTTGAAACCACTATTCCGGGAGTAGAAAAATTAAGAGATACCCTAAGACTGAAATCTGAAGCATTTAAAGATGTTGTAAAAATTGGGCGGACTCACCTTATGGATGCCACACCGCTTACGTTAGGTCAGGAGTTTTCTGGCTATGTTTCACAATTAGATCATGGATTAAAAGCACTTAGAAACACCTTAGAGCATCTGGCGGAATTGGCTTTGGGAGGAACGGCAGTAGGTACTGGAATTAACACTCCTAAGGGTTATGCTGATTTAGTGGCAAAACATATAGCAGAATTAACAGGGCTTCCTTTTGTATCTGCTGCAAATAAGTTCGAAGCATTAGCAGCTCACGATGCCTTTGTAGAAACACATGGTGCGCTAAAGCAGCTGGCCGTTAGTTTGATGAAGATCGCAAACGATATTAGAACGTTGGCATCCGGTCCGAGAAGTGGCATTGGTGAAATAATTATCCCAGCGAATGAGCCTGGTTCTTCTATCATGCCAGGAAAGGTAAACCCTACGCAGGCAGAAGCATTAACTATGGTATGTGCACAGGTAGTTGGCAATGATGTGGCACTAAGCGTAGGCGGATTAACTGGTCATTATGAGCTGAATGTTTTCAAACCACTAATGGCAAGTAATTTACTTACATCTGCAAGATTAATAGGAGATGCATGTATTTCATTTAATGATAATTGTGCTGTTGGAATAGAGCCAAATTATCCGAGATTAGAACAAAATCTTAAAAATTCTTTGATGCTAGTAACAGCACTGAATACCCATATTGGCTATGAAAAAGCGGCTAAAATTGCTAAAACAGCACATGAGAATGGTACAACGCTTAAAGAAGAAGCCTTAAATCTAGGCTATTTAACGGCTGATCAGTTTGATGAATGGGTCGACCCAAAGAAAATGATCGGTTCTATGGATTGATGAGAATTTGCTGTGTATTGCTTTAAATAGATTAATTTTATTAGATTTATAATCAAACCGAACAAATAATCGTGATGAAAAAAATAATAGTACTCGTCTTATGTCTCGCTGTTGGCTTTAGCGCGTCTGCTCAGTTATCGAAAGAAGAGAAGAAAGAATGGAAGACCAAATACAAAGCTTACAAGAAAGACTTGGAAGGCTTTAAGGACTTGGTGGAAGAGAATGGAACGCTCAAAAGTCAATTAAGTACAACAAAAAGACAACTTTCTACCCTGCAATCTCAGATGGGGGAAAAGGATTCGAAAATTGCTGAACTTCAAGACCAGCTAACCAGGGCTCAAGCACAGATCGCGGCAGCGAAGGAGGCAGAAATGGCGGCTAAAAATGCACTAGGTACCCAGAAACCAGTAACTGTTACAAAGTCTCCTGTTTCTATGGACGGTGTCGTTTTTAAAGTGCAGATAGGTGCTTTTGAAAAGAAAGACATGTCTAAATTCTTCGATAACAACCCTATGTTTAGTGGCGAAGATGATAACGGTATGCAAAAAGTAACTGTTGGTTTCTTCAAGGATTATTGGGAAGCCGATACCTTTAAGAAGCATTTGCGTGAGATGGGTGTAAAAGATGCCTGGATCGTACCTTATAAAGATGGTAAGCGCGTACCAATAAAGGATGTACTAGAAGGAGTCATCTAAAAAAGTAACAAATCAAAAAAGGTCAGCTTATCTAAGCTGACCTTTTTTATTGTTCAATATACAGTTAATGAGGTAGTTTGGGACTTAGAATACCATAGACGAATGTTCCGAGAATAGCGCTTAGAATGGGAATAATAAACACCCAACCTTCATGACCAGCTAAAATGAACAGAGGCCCAGGGCATGCACCAGTAATAGCCCAGCCTAAACCAAATATTGTTCCTCCTATTAAGTTACGCGCGTAACTTGGCTCTTGAGTGGAAACGGTAATCATTTCTCCTTGAGCATCCTTTAGTTTCATTCTTTTTATAATTTGAATGGTAAGAATCCCAAAAACTACTGCAGAACCGATAACACCGTACATATGAAAAGATTGGAATCTGAACATTTCCTGAATTCTATACCAGGAGATGATTTCTGCTTTGCTCAGTACTATACCAAACAGGATTCCCATTATTGTAAATCTTAGTAATTTCATAGCTCTAGAGGTTAATTAGGTAAGGTAGTAATACATGTGTCATTAATAAGCCGCCAATGAAGAAGCCAATTACTGCAATCAGTGACCAATATTGCAAATTGCTTAATCCGCTTATTGCGTGCCCTGAGGTACAACCATTGGCATAACGGGTTCCAAAGCCTACTAAAAAGCCTCCCCCAATAAGGAAAACCAAACTTCTAAGACTCCAAACAGCATCAGTGCCAAATATTTCTTCTGGCACATAGCCTACTCCTGGATTGGCTATGCCAATCGCTTGTAAATCGGCAACAGTGCTTGCTGAGATTGCCACCGTAGGGTCTGGAGTTAGCCATTGAGCAGATATAAATCCACCAAGTATTGTTCCAACTATGAACATAAGGTTCCATTTTTGATCTTTCCAGTCGATCTTAAAAAAGTCTGAAACCCGGTCCGCCCCTAACATCGCGCAGGCCGTTCGGAAATTAGTTGATACGCCAAAACCCTTACCGAAATAAAGGAGAGAAAACATCACATAAGTGATTAGTGGGCCAGCTACCCACCAGGGCCATGGTTGCTGAATAAACTCAATTACTTTTGTCATAATTATAATGGTTAAAATCGTGAAAGATCGCAATGCTCAATGCAGGCGAGAACCTTTGTCACTTCAGTTAATTTTAGTTTATACATAATACTTTTGCCTTCTCTTACACTCTCTAGAACACCTTTTGTTTTCATTATTGTAAGGTGGTGTGAGGTAAGTGATTGTTCCAGGTTAAGTTCCTTGCTTATCTCAGATACGGCCATCACGCCATTCTTCGAAAGAATTTGAATAATCGCTAATCGCGATGGGTGCGCAATACTTTTTAAAATAAACGCTGCCTTTTCTAATTCTTGTTGATTTATCTCTAGTTCCGCTGTCATCCTCTTATTCTTTATCACATTCAATAAAAATTCTTTGCTCGCAACTGGCACAAATATCCCTATCCAGTTTTCTATATATTTTGTTTATAGCTTCTTCTTTTGTTTCGAAAAAAGCGTCTTCACCAATTAGCTCTTTATAGCCACCTCTATCGAGGAACTTTCGCACTTGAAGCCGAAGAGAACATAGGTATAACCGACCTCCCCGTGCTCGCCATAATTTGGCCTGGTTTTCCAAGAGTTCAGCACCGGCCATATCAATTAGGCTAATGCCGGTACCAACGATGAGCAGGTCTCGTTCCTCCTCTTCAAGCATCAAATTAAGATCGTCGGAGACTTTATTTACGGCACCAAAATATAAGGGGCCATCTATCCTACAAACCCGAAGCTGGGGGCAGGTTTTTACCTCTTTTCGTTCAACATTAATGAAGGAACGCTTAATATCGGTTTCATCGGGAGCAATAGTAACCACTCTCGGCTTTGATGTTGCCTGCAGGTAAAAGATTAGCGAGAAAATCACCCCAATATAAATTGCAAACTCCAATTCTAGGAACAGCGTAGACAGCATAGTAATACTGAAAACAATGGTTTCGCGATTGCTTGCTTTAAAAATATGTTTAATCCCATGCCAATCGATTAAATTATAAGCAACAAGCAGTATTATACCGCCCATGGCAGGAATAGGTAAATATGCAGTGAGTGGAGCGATTAATAATAGTACCAGCATTAAAAGAATGGCCGCAAAAATTGCTGCCATAGGGGTTTTTGCGCCAGCGGTATAATTAACGCCTGAACGAGTAAATGAACCCGATCCTGCATAGCAGGAAAAGAAACTTCCAACAATATTCGATAGCCCCTGGCCAATAAACTCCTGATTCCCATCGATACGCTGATGTGATTTTGATGCAATAGATCGCCCAATCGCGACGGCTTCTATGAGTCCTAGCAGAGCTATGGCAAAGGCATTGCTTGCTAAATGTTCGAAGCTACTGAAGTTTAATGCTGGCACTGCGAAGGGAGGCAGTTTTGCTGGCAGTTGCCCCACCAAGGTAACTCCATGATTGGCTCCATCGATTAAATAGGTTAGAACTCCTCCTACGATCATGGCCAATAGTAAATTAGGCCATTTAGGTAGGAAACGCTTCATTAAGATGGCTGTAAAAAGAGTTGTGAGTGCAACGAGCAGAACATACAAGTTAGTTTCTCCTAAACCTGTTATAATATGCTTCCATTTTTCGATAAACTCGCCACCTGGAACCGGAACACCAATTACATGCTTTAATTGACTGGTAGCAATTAAAATGGCAGCTCCTGCCGTAAAGCCAATTACTACCGAATGTGAAACATAGTTTACTAGTGTGCCCATTCTGGCCAGCCCGAGAACGAATTGGAAAATGCCTGCTAAAAGGGTGATGGTTAGCACCAACGCAATAAATTCGCCTGATTTAGGTGTTGCCATTGCCGAAACAGCACTAAAAATAACCAATGAAATAGCTGTTGTAGGACCGGATATGAGGTGCTTGCTCGATCCGAACAAAGCCGCAATAATTGGAGTAATCATTGCCGTATACAGGCCATATATTGGTGGCATACCGGCAATTTCAGCAAAAGCAATACCCTGAGGAAGAACAATGATAGCGCCGGTTAGACCAGCCATTGCATCATCTTTCAGGGTATTCCTGTTTACCGCCCCAATCCAATTAAGGAAGGGGAACACCTTATTTAGCACGCCGTTATTCAATTACTAGTCTTTGTTAATATAAAAGGTTTCCGGAGCAGGTCGTAATGCTCTCTTAAACCAAATTGGTCTTCGTTCACCGTTTGGTCCCGGTGCCGGTCTGGTCATTGCAAGCCATTCTTTATACACCTCAAATGATTTATCAGTATCCACAAAGATATCACCATAGTTGTCATCGTCATGGGCCCGTTCAATACGAACCTTTTGATGCCAGCAGTGCATTCCGCTTATTGGATCTGGATGAACCGGGAAGGTGATATTTTGGTGCACCCCTCCATCTGACCAGAAGATTCTCTTTGAATCTTTGTCATCACTTTCGTAGGGTTTAATGCCATTTATAGTTGACATCTTCCATTTACCTTTTTCCTTATTCTCAATCTTCACCGTATTGGTAGCCCATCGATTAGCTTCAACATCCTGAGGTCGACGCCAGCGACCAAGATGGTGAGAGCAGGCGACAACACCTGGTTTCATCCCTTCTGTAACCCATACCTTATCAACAAAATAGCCGATGTCAGTATTTACCCTGATCATATCACCTGTTTTAATATTGAATCGAGCTGCATCGCTAGTATGCATCCAAACTGGATTACGATTAGCAATTTCTGTTAGCCATTTAGCGTTTCCTGAACGAGAGTGAATCAACACAGGTAAACGGAACGTTGGAACAAGAGGAAAATCTCCCTTCTCCCTATCCATATTCTCTTCATGGACATGACTCTTTATATAAGTGGGAGTGGTATACTCCGGCCATTTCCAGTCCTCCATTGTTTGCGAATAGAACTCTTGTTTTCGAGATGGCGTAGGGAACCCTACCATCGGAGTTCCATCAACCTCAACGCCTATATTCTGTCCATCCTTGCTAATGATATTGGTATCCTTATCAACAATTGCCCCCTTGAGCTTTTCAGCCGGCACTTCGTTTTTATGTAACTCATAGGCTGTTCCATCCAGCTCAAAAGCACCATATTTTCTCATATAGTCAAGTGGACTAAGTCCTTCCTTGGCTGCTTTTTCAGGCAAGCCCTTGGTGTTCTCAAAGATAAACTGGTAATATTCATCAATATTTATCTTTTCCCCCTCTCTATAAGGTGACAAGAAATGCTCTCTTATCCCAAGACTGCCATCAGGATCTATCCTCCATGAAAGTTCGATCCAGAATTCATCTTCCTCCCAGACCTCGCCGGGGTTAACCTCATATGTGAAAGTGAAATCTTTTCCTTCTCTTCGAGCATACTCACGCAGAACCGGTTGCCTAAAGGCTATCCAAACCGCACTGTGCGTTTCGTAACTATTTAGATCGTGTCGTTCTGCGGAATGACCCATTGGTAATACATAATCAGCGAAGTATGCTGTTTCATTCCATGTTGGAGTGAGTGCTATATGGCAGCCAACCTTTTCTTCATCTGATAAAGCCTCTATCCAACTAAATCCATCAGGATAAGTCCAAACGGGGTTAAATACTCTTGTAAAGTAAGTATCTAACTTACCCCGTCCTTCTTTTAAGAAGTGAGGCAGAAGCATACTCATTTCAAAGAACGCCAACGGATACTCATTAGGGAAATGCATTTCATTCCAGAACTTCTGAGCAGGTGGATTATCAAAGAATGTTGGATGAAATTTATTCCAACTATTAGGAGAGGTACCGCCTTCAGTACCGACACTTCCGGTAAGTACATTTAGGAAATGTAATGCCCTTGCTACTGCCCAGCCGCCAAGGTTACCACTACCTGCACTTCGCCAATTGTGAGCAGCAAACTTTGAACCAGCCTTACCAATTTCAATGGCAACTTCTTTAATTACCGCAGCTTTAACACCACTTTCCTGCTGAGCATACTCTGGGGTATACTCCGCATACTCTTCAAGAAGCTTGGCCTTATAGTTTTCAAAGGTAACTTCCGTTCCAGGGTGCATCTTCTTAAGATACTCATCCCAGTTCACCCAGGTTTTAACGAACTTCTCGTTCATTAATCCTTCTTCTATTATTATTTTGGCCATTGCTAATAGTGCCGCTGCCTCTGATCCAGGATTAGTAGGCAACCAGTAGTTGGCCATACTTGCGGTGTTCGACAAACGAGGATCCATTGCAGCCATCTTAGCACCATCCATCATGCCTTCCATAATTCGTTGAGCATGCGGATTGAAATAATGGCCAGACTCTAAGTGAGCACTGATGAGCAATATGAATTTAGCATTGGCATAATCTGGCGAAGGCCTATCATATCCATGCCAGATATTATATCCAAATCGAGCACCTGAAGAACAGACATTGGTATGACTATTATGGCCATCCACGTTCCACGCCTTTAGAACCCGATCCATATAGCCTTCATGACCTGGTCGACCCACATGGTAGGCAATTTCGTTATTGCGCTTTTCTTGAAGTGCCTTCCGCATTCTTCCTGCAATATCGTCCAATGCCTCATCCCAGGAAACTCGTTCCCATTCACCTCCACCACGTACACCTTTACGCTTCATTGGGTAAAAGATTCGATCCGGATCTTTAATTTGATTTATAGTAGCCGGTCCTTTAGCACAATTCTTACCTCTACTCGCAGGATGGTAAGGGTTTCCTTCAAATTTCCGTACCTCACCATTAGACTTATCTATATAGCCTAACAAGCCACATGCAGATTCGCAGTTAAAGCAGGTTGTTGGTACAATAGAATACGTCTTCTTTTGTTTTTTTGCCCAACCTAATGGCTCATACTCCTCCCAGGAATCCCATTGTTCTGGCGGTGGGTAATCTGTAAGCTTACCAGGTTCTGTTAACCTGGGGATGCCAGATTCTTCTGTTTCGTGCAGATTTGGTATTAAGCGCAGACTTTCTGCAATTTTCTCTATTACCGATGGTTTATGTTTATAAGACATGATATTCAATTCTTAGGTTAGGGAAATTCGTTGTGGTGCTTCTACCCAAATAGTTTCGGTTAGAATAATGCCAAGAAGAGCTATAGCACTTGCAATTGGCAATGAAACGCCAGCCAATATAAGCCCTAATGGGAGGAAGTTGCCGATAAGTACAACACCAATCCAAAAGCGCATTTTGTATCTTCCTTTTAGGATCATATCTACAGTAGCTTTGGCATCTTCGGTAGGGTGAGTAATGGTTAGTTCAAATAACATTACTACAAGATTTATAGCAATGGTGCCAGCGACTACATACCCAAGGTAAGTATCGAATGCCTGTACCGATTCAATAAAATATGCGCCAATCGAAAGCGCTGCAGCACCGGCCATAACACTATGGATTAGCATATGTAATGGCAAAGTAGGACTTTGCCAGAAATCACGACCTTTTGCCTGTGCAAAAAGAAAAGCAGTATAAATTGCAACGATAATGGCGGTAAGAGCAGAAACCCAAAATCCAATGATTTCTAAAGTAGGTATTGCAAAGAACTTACCAGCAGCCCATGCAGTTACGGCACCACCAAATGCAGTAATTGAATAGCCTCCTTTTACGAGCCAAGATGTCCATTGTGGCCGGAGAAGTACATAGACAAACCTTGCTGGTTGATCCAGGTCCATTACGAGCAATGCTCCTGTTAGCGTAAGAAAGACTATGCCAAGACCCATTCCAAGCCAGGCAGTTTCGCTAGTAAAGCCAATACCCATCATTTGAGCCATAAACAGGACTAGTACAGCACCAGCAGCAATTGCCTTAGTAAAAACATATCCGGAAACTTCCCAGCCCCATAAAATACCCTTGTCAGGCGAGTCGTAAACTCGTTTAGGGTTGGCTTTTTCCATAATGACCGACATAGAGCTTTTAGCTGGAGCATCATTGCCAGAATAGGTGGTTGTTGTTTTTGGGTTTCCTGCTAACTCTGCAGCCATTGCCTCGTAAGGCTTTTTGGACAGCGTTTCAGCAAATTTAGCATAATGCCCAACTCCATTTGTTTGTGAATTCCACATGTAGTCTTCACTGCGTGGTGTAATGTTGGGCGAAAGTGAAATTTCATCACCGTTGATATAGAAAACATTAGGAGTAGTGCCTTTTTCAGGTTTGCGCACCATAACATTTTCATGTGATAGTAATTGTGATATTTCAGACTCTGGATCATCCATATCGCCAGAAATTATGGCATGCTCAGGGCATACATTTACGCAGGCCGGCTCTAACCCGATATCGATCCGGTGCGAGCAGTAATTACACTTGGCAGCAGTATTCGTATCTGGGTCTATATAAAGGGCATCGTATGGGCATGCCTGCATGCAGGATTTACATCCAATGCAACGATCGCTATTGAAATCAACAATGCCATCTGGACGAATGTGCAGACATTCTACAGGGCATATATCAACACAAGGCGCATCGGTACAGTGATTACAACGCGTTACCGAAAAGAGTCTTTTAGTGTTAGGGTAAACCCCTTTTTCTGTCTGCTTTACATAGGTTCGATTAACACCAATGGGAACATCGTGCTCCGATTTACAAGCAACCGTACAAGCATGACAGCCGATGCATTTTCGATTGTCTAAAACAAATCCGAATTTCATAAAATGTAGAGTTATGTAGGTTAAATAAGAACGTAGGTTAGTAGTTCTTTATAAATTTAAGACATGAATATATGATAATATGTTCATATATTCAAGTGATAATATACTAACCCCTATAAATTTAATTTAGAATGACATCATTAAAGGGTTAATCTGATAAATAGTAAGGCAGAATGAGGAAAATTAAGGCTAAAAGTGATAAGCAGCACTTTTCCGCTTTGGCATGATGATATAGGGTGTAATTAATCTACGGAGGTTGGGGGTTTTTTACGCTTCCAACGGTTGTGTGTCCAGAGCCAGTTGTCAGGACTCTTTCTTATGTCCCGTTCCAGTAGTGCGAAGTATTTGTGGGTAATTTCAAATTTTCCGGTAGAACTAGGATTATCAGAAATTAACTCGGCATTCATTTCATAATGGCCTCTGCCGAGTCGATCAAATTTTAAATAAACAACGGGGTAATTAAACCGTTTAGAAAGCATTTCAACACTAGTAAATACGGGGGTCTCAATCCCCATAAATCTATGCCAATACGCCTTATGGGCGGATGGGCTTTGATCAGCAAGTAAGCCAACCGCAGTAACAATATCAGCTTCCTCACGAATTCGCTCCACGGTTTCCTCCATTGGATATACTTTGCCACCGAATCTTGTTCTAATTCTGATCATCATACTATCAAAGAATTTTGAACTTAGGGGTTTGTAGACCCCTCTGACCCAGGGGTAATCTCTAATGGCATATCCGGCTGCTCCTAGTTCCCAATTTCCAATATGACCAATCGCGAGAAAAACACTTCTGTTCTCTATGTTATATTTTTTTAATATTTCCATCTCCCCTTCACTCATTCTCTTACGTATCTGCTTTTTAGAAACAGTCAGAAGCTTTACTGTTTCGAACATTATGTCAAAGAAGTTCCTATAAAATTTCTTTATAATTTGCCCAATCTCTTCCTCGCTTTTTTCATGAAAAATGATAGTCAAGTTTTTTCTAACTAAAGCTGTTCGATATTTAAATACCTTAAATCCGAAGAAATACGCCAAATCCGATAGCCAATAAAGGACACGGAATGGCAGAATAGCAATCACTATTAGAATTGGTGCTACTGTGAGATAAAGTAATACTGTGATCAAGGCCTAATATTAGTTCTTAGCACAAATCTAGAATAGATACGTGAATTTCATCCCTAAAAGAGAGGGCTAATAAAAAAGCCTTCTGAATTAGAAGGCTTTTTTAATTAACTACCACAAGCTATGCAATCATCTGGATTGTCCAGCGAGCATGCCATATCGGCTTCATTTTGAGCCCGCAATGCTTCTGCATCAGGTTGTTGATCTTGTTCTTTAGAAACTGTGAACTTAATGGCATCGGTTGCCGCTTTAGAACGTAAGTAATACATCCCTGTTTTAAGTCCTGCTTTCCATGCGTAAAAATGCATCGATGTTAGTTTACCAAAGTTAGGATCTTGAATATGAACATTCATACTCTGCGACTGACAGACATAAGCTCCGCGATCAGCGGCCATATCAATAATAGCCTTTTGCGATATTTCCCATACGGTTTTATATAGATCTTTAATGTTCTGAGGTATCTCCGGGATATTCTGAACCGAACCATTTGCCTGGATAAGCTTATTCTTCATCGAATCATTCCATAATCCTAATTCGATGAGATCTTTTAACAGGTGTTTGTTTACAACGATGAACTCTCCTGACAGCACTCTACGATTATAAATATTGGTAGTGTACGGTTCAAAAGTTTCGTTATTACCTAGAATTTGTGAGGTTGAAGCTGTTGGCATTGGAGCCATTAAGAGTGAATTACGCACGCCATGCTTTTTCACCTCTTTCTTAAGTGCCGTCCAGTCCCAACGGTTAGAACTAGGTGTTACGCCCCACATATCAAATTGGAATATCCCTTTCGATACTGGTGATCCTTTAAATGTTTCATAAGGCCCCTCTTGAACAGACAAATCTTTTGACGCAGTCATGGCCGCAAAATACATCGTCTCGAAAATGTCCTTGTTCAATCCACGAGCTTCTTCCGACTCGAAAGGCATGCGAAGTAATAAGAAGGTATCCGCCAGACCCTGAATTCCAAGTCCGATCGGGCGATGTCTTAAATTAGATTTCTCGGCTTCTGGAACGGGGTAGTAATTACGATCAATTACTTTATTTAAGTTCTTGGTAGCAGTATAGGTAACCTCATATAATTTATCATGATCGAATTTTCCATCGCTAACAAATTTTGGCAATGCAATTGATGCTAGATTACACACTGCGACCTCATCGGGGGAGGTATATTCAATAATTTCAGTACAAAGATTGCTAGACTTGATCGTGCCCAGATTCTTCTGATTGGATTTTTTATTGGCGGCATCTTTGTACAGCATATATGGAGTTCCAGTTTCCATTTGCGACTCCATAATCTCGAACCAGAGGTCTTGCGCTTTTATCTGCTTTCTGAAGCGTCCTTCTTTCTCGTACTTCTCGTAAAGCTTTTCGAATTCATCACCATAGCAATCAGCTAAACCAGGCGCTTCATTTGGGCAAAATAGCGACCATTCTTCATTGTTCTCTACACGCTTCATGAAAAGGTCAGGGATCCACATAGCGTAAAACAAGTCACGTGCTCTTAGTTCTTCCTTACCGTGGTTCTTCTTTAGATCTAGAAAGTCGAAGACATCGGCATGCCATGGCTCAAGGTAAATGGCAAAGCTGCCTTTACGCTTTCCTCCGCCTTGATCAACATAACGGGCAGTCATATCAAAATTACGGAGCATAGGAACAATGCCATTTGAAACACCATTTGTGCCTTTGATATACGATCCTGTTGCGCGCACATTATGAATGCTTAGTCCGATACCACCTGCAGACTGCGATATTTTAGCGGTTTGCTTCAATGTATCGTAAATACCGTCGATGCTATCGTCTTTCATGGTAAGCAAGAAGCAAGACGACATCTGTGGTTTTGGCGTTGCCGCATTAAAGAGGGTAGGTGTTGCATGGGTAAACCATTTCTCTGAAAGAAGGTTATACGTTTCAACAACTGCATCGAGGTCGTCCATATGAATACCCACCGCAACGCGCATGAGCATATGCTGAGGGCGCTCTACTACTTTGCCATCCAGTTTCATTAGGTAAGAACGCTCTAAGGTTCGGAATCCAAAGTAGTCATAGCTGAAGTCGCGATCATAGATAATAGAAGAGTCTAACAATGCCGCATTTTTCTTAATAACGCTGTATGCCTCCTTCGATATCAGTGAAGCATTCTCGCCGGTCTTAGGATCGATATAGGTATATAACCTTTTCATGGTGTTAGAAAAGGACTTGCTAGTTGTTTTATGCAAGTTTGAAATTGCAATTCTGGCAGCAAGCTTGGCATAATCGGGATGAGCAGTGGTAAGCGAAGCCGCAGTTTCAGCTGCAAGATTATCTAGCTCTACCGTAGTTACTCCATCGTAGATTCCATTAATTACTTTTCTAGCGATATCAACGGTATCAACAAATTGAGCATCTAAGCCATAACAAAGCTTCTCTATGCGCGCGGTAATCTTGTCGAATTTAACAGATTCCCGTCTTCCATCTCTTTTAACAACTAGCATTGGTTAATTCTTTTAGTTTTTCTTGTATTAAAAATCTTCATTTAGGCTGAATTTATGGGCGTCATCATCAGTAGTCGATGATACTCCAGCCTTCTTATATTCTCCAACCCTTTTCTCGAAGAAGTTGGTCTTTCCTTGCAAGGAAATTAACTCCATGAAATCGAATGGGTTCGTAGCATTATACTGTTTCTCACAGTTCAGCTCCTCCAGTAATCGATCAGCAACAAATTCAATATACTGGCACATTAAATCAGCATTCATCCCTATTAATTTAACGGGCAATGCTTCGGTTACAAATTCTTTTTCAATTTCTACGGCGTCCTTAATTATATCAATAACCTTGGCTGGATCTAACTTGTTTACTAGATGGTTATTGTAGAGCAAGCAGGCAAAATCACAATGTAAGCCCTCATCTCTGGAAATAAGCTCATTAGAGAAACTTAAGCCCGGCATTAGTCCGCGCTTCTTTAACCAAAAGATTGAGCAGAAACTTCCTGAGAAAAAGATACCCTCAACGGCAGCAAAAGCAATCAATCGTTCGGCATACGAACCTTCATCGATCCATCGTAAAGCCCAGTCGGCTTTCTTTTTAACAAAGGGCATGGTATCGATAGCATTAAACAGTCGATCTTTCTCTTTACCTTCTTTAATATAGGTGTCAATTAGTAGCGAATAGGTCTCTGAATGGATATTTTCCATTGCAATCTGAAAACCATAGAAAAACTTTGCTTCAGTATATTGTACTTCGGCTACAAAATTTTCTGCCAAATTTTCATTTACGATTCCATCGCTGGCTGCAAAAAATGCCAGAACGTGGCTTATAAAGTGACGCTCGCCATCATTAAGATTCTCCCAATCCTTTAGATCTTGGCTTAGGTCAATTTCTTCGGCTGTCCAGAAGCTCGCTTCTGCTTTTTTATAATACTCCCAAATATCACTATGTTGGATTGGGAAAAGTACGAACCTTGAGTTGTTCTCTTTTAAGATAGGTTCTTCCGCCTGCACGTTTGTTTGATCAGCCATTGTTAATCTTTCAGTTTCACTTAATATTCTTACTACAAATAATATTCTCCCTGCATACAAAATTTAAATAATGTACAGATTCGTCGCTTACATATGATTTATAATGAAAAATCACGGAGCAAGGACCATCGAACCAGCAAGGGGATTGGTAAGGGTACCGCCTACAAAAAAGGGTAAAGAAATCTTAAAAATCAAGCCTCGAAAAACATATTTTTTTGACTAAAACAAACCACAGATTGAGCCTTATTTGACTCTTTAAAACATTGTTAGATAGATAGATAGACTACCTCAATAAAACCTATTATTTATTGTGTATATCTTTGAGAGCGATATGTTTTATTCGAAATTTTTTTTTGACGAAACCATTCGAAATTTTCTTGATAATCTTAATTGAAGGAGGAAGTGCTTAGTTAGGGTTGGCTAAAGTAAAAATAAATGCTACATTTGCACTCCATTTTAAAATTGGTAAAGAATAGTTTAATGTACGCAATAGTTGACATAGCCGGAAAGCAGTTCAAGGTAACAAAAGATCAGCATGTTTACGCTCCGAAAATGGAGGGTGAAGCTGGCGCTTCCGTAGAGTTCGACAAAGTCTTGTTAGTTGATAACGAGGGTAAGGTCGATGTTGGTACTCCTGTGCTTAAGGGAGCCAAGGTTACAGGTAAAATCCTGGATCACGTTAAAGACGACAAAGTGATTGTCTTTAAGAAGAAGAGAAGGAAAGGTTATAAAGTGAGAAATGGTCATCGCCAGGACTTCACTAAAATCTTAATTGAAAATATTAAATAAGTTAGAGCATGGCACATAAAAAAGGAGCAGGTAGTTCTAAAAACGGAAGAGAGTCGGAAAGTAAACGACTCGGTGTTAAAATTTATGGCGGTCAGGCAATTGTTGCCGGTAACATTATTGTACGCCAGCGTGGTACCGCACATCATCCAGGCGAAAATGTGGGAATGGGGAAAGATCATACTCTATTTGCATTGAAGGATGGCGTTGTTAAGTTCCAAAAGGGAAGAAAAAACAGATCCTTCGTATCTGTTGAGGCTGGAGAATAAGAGCCTAGCTTAAAAAGTTATTGAGCACTGTTTCCATTAGGGGGCAGTGCTTTTTTTATTCTTAAAGCCTTAAAAAATGTTTGTATTTTTAGCACTATGAGAAAGGGAGTCATTCTGCTATGTATATGCGCACTGTTTAATGCTCAAAGTTTTGGACAGGTAATATTTGGTGCTAAAGGGGGACTAAATGTTTCAACCTTAGGCACGTCATCTCTTTACAAACCTCGATTGGGTTATCATCTTGGGATTTATTATTCGCAGCACTTGGAGGAACAATATGGATGGCAAATAGGCTTGCAGTATTCAGTACAAGGAGCAAGAGATGCTACGTTGGTCAATGGCAGATTAAATTATCATTACCTGAGTATGCCCTTAGTATTAAAGCTGTATTTCTCAGGACCTACTTTTGCGGAGATTGGGCCTCAGGTTGGCTATCTTCTGGGCGCAAGTTATACCGAGACCGGTTTTAAGGATGACCGATCGGATGTAGTGCGAAAATGGGATATACTTGGTTTGGTTGGATTTGGATTTGAAACAGACTCGGGAACGACCATGGGGTTACGTTTTGGGGTAGGCTTTTTGAATACCTCTGGTGCTTCGGTAGGAAATGCTGTAGTCTATCGAAATTTGCTCTTACAAGCCCATATAGGTTTTAAAATTAAAGAAATGGATTAGCTCCACCTCATGGACTTAGTTAACCCATTACCAATTTGTAAAATAATTTCAATTGGTATATTTGGCTGAGTTTTTGTCGTTTACTAAGAGAAACATTTATCCAATCTATCATAATGACCATTATAAATAAGACTTTTCTGGTGTTCCTCATCATTGCCCTAAACGGCAATCTAGTAATTGGTCAAAACTCAGCTGATAAGGCCATTATTCTTAAGGAAACTAATGTAGAGGCCTTGGCAAACATAGCCGCAAAGGCAAGGTTGAGTTATTCAAATAAATTAAGTAAGCGAACTGACGTTCCAAAACAAATAACAAATAGCAAAAATAAAGTTGGCTATCTTGCCGGATTCGATATAAGAGGAAAACCAATCTACGATTATGATGACAATATTGATGTTGCCAGAACACTTCGTGTTAATAGAATTTGGATTGGTGGGTCAAAAGGACTTGATTTGGATGGGTCGGGCGTCCGGATTGGTCATTGGGAAGCAGGTGGATTAGCCCTCTCTTCACACCAGGATTTAACCGGTAGGGTAGAAAAAGGAGAATCGGCTCCAGTAACTAGTCATGCAACACATACGGCTGGTACCATGATTGGGAAAGGTGTAATCTTTGGTGTACAAGGAATGGCAAATGCTGCAGAGATTATTTCTTATCGAAGTAATAATGATGAAGCCGAAATGGCAGAGTTTGCTATTGCTGGGGGAATTTTATCCAATCACTCTTATAGCTCTAATGACCCTGATGGAAACATTCAGTTTTATGGTCAGTATACAGAAAACTCAGGCGAATGGGATGAAATAATGTACTATGCTCCTTATTTACTCTCGTGTAAGTCTGCTGGTAATAATAGAAACGATGGTGTTAATGTGGACGATGGAGGATATGATCTTGTTTATACCATTGCCGTTGCCAAGAATATTTTAACCGTTGGAGCTATTAATGATGTTCCAATTTATGATGGACCTAGCTCAGTTCAGCAATCTGAATTTAGTGCCTGGGGGCCAACTGATGATTGGCGGATAAAACCTGATTTAGTATCGAGTGGTGTGAGTGTACAATCGGCAGATAATGGTAACAACTCCTCCTATTCTTCCAAGAACGGAACTTCGATGGCCGTAGCTGCGGTAACAGGTTCTGTTGCGCTTCTCCAACAACATTATCATACACTTAATGAAGTCTATATGAAATCGGCCACCGTTAAAGCTTTGTTAATATGTACAACAGATGAGGCCGGAAACTCCATTGGACCTGACTTTCAAAATGGTTGGGGACTACTGAATGCAGAAAGTGCTGCTGAGGTTATTTCCCAAAATGGAGGGGCATCGATAATTGAAGAATACACCTTATTGAATGAAGAGACTTACTCAAAAGAAGTTTATATCGACGGCTCGCTACCCGTTTCATTAGCCATTGCATGGACAGATCCTCCTGGGGAAAGCATCGGTGGGCACGACAACCAAACACCTATTTTGGTTAATGATCTTGATGTTAGAATCTCTGGGAATAACGCTGTATTTGAACCATGGACCATGTCTCCTAATAGTACCTCCGACAACTTCGAAGCAGAAGCAACTCAAGGTGATAATTTTAGAGATAATGTTGAAAAAATTGATTTAGGCATAATCCCAGAAGGAATATACACAATTAATGTAACGCATAAGGGGATGTTACAGGATGGTAAGCAAGCTTTCTCGCTAGTGGTTAGAGGATTGCAGGAAAATGTACTTAGTGTTACACCAGAGGGCGACCAATCCATTTCAATTTACCCTATGCCATCTAAAAATGGTATTTTCAACATTGCCTTTTCTAATGATAGCCAGGAAGAAAGGTACTCTATTCAACTTTTCGATGCTCAAGGGAGATTGATTGAGAGTAAAAACCTAACGAAAAAACAGGCTATACTGGATTACTCTTCCTTAAATCCTGGGCATTATTACATTAAAATTGAAACAAAAAATGCTGTTTCAAGTAGGATATTGGTAATCGGTAAGTGATTTAGAAAGTGAACGGTGAATACCTGAAAATGATAAGTTGTAAGTTGTTGATCAGGTAGCGATCCTGGAAGTAGGATAGTATAAACTTTGGCTAAAAGAGGTTATGTTGAAAATTGAAGGAAGAATTACAATGCACTTAAATTATTCAGAATGAATGAGCTAGGCAACTTACTTTGGATACTACTTGGCGGTTTTATAATATTTCTTCTTTATTTATTTGGAAGCCTCATCCTTATGATAACCATCATAGGTATTCCATTTGGACTCCAAACCTTAAAAATGGCCAATTTAGCCCTCTTCCCATTCGGAAGAGAAGCCGTACAAGCCGAACGCGCAGGTGGTTGCCTTCATATCATTATGAATATAATATGGTTGTTGTTTGCCGGGATAGAAATAGCAATAGTGCATTTGCTGCTGGCTTTTGTATTTGCAATTACCATTATCGGCATTCCTTTTGCACTTCAGCATTTGAAACTAGCCTATATAAGTCTGATCCCTTTTGGGATGGATATTGTTGATAGGGAGTAGACATTATTCAATAGATGACAGATCATCGATATTAGCTATTAACCTTCTGTACTATTCATTGGATAGTGAAGGACTAGCAGGATATCCTGAGTTGAAAGATCAAATTATATAAAGCGATGGGAAGAGAAAATTTAAAATTATACTTTATTGCCCTTGTCCCTCCTGAGCCTGTTTATTCTGACGTCGTTGGATTTAAACATAAATTTAGTGCTGATTATAACTCCAAAGCTGCGTTACGATCTCCTCCGCACATAACGCTACATATGCCATTTCAATGGAAAGAAGAGAAAGAGTTAGACCTCATAAAGAACCTTGACCAACTGGCTTTCCATCAAAGTAGTATCGAAGTTTCGATCAATAATTTTGGTTGTTTTGAACCAAAGGTAATTTACTTAGCAATTGAGGAAGAAGATGCGTTATTTCATCTTCAAAAAGAAATATTAAAGATGGCCGCACTAAAGCTGAACGTATATCCATTACCACGCGGCAGGCCATTTCATCCCCACATGACGGTTGCTTTCCGTGACCTGAAAAAGCCGGATTTTAATTTGGCATGGCAGGAGTATCAAACAAAAAAGTACAGAGCCGAATTTGTCGTAGGAGGAGTTTCGCTCTTAAAACATAACGGCAAGACCTGGGACATACATCATGAGTCTTTATTACAAGGGTAGGACTACTTAACGCCTCATTTGCTTCCCATTATTCATTTCGGTCATATCAACACTTTCAGCAGCATTACCGAGCAAATGTTTACAGAAGTAGTCGCTTCTTAGCCAGAAGAAATACTCATTCATATTGCCATAGCCGTGTCGCTGTCCTGGGAAAACGAAAAAATCGAATCGTTTATTGGCTTTTATAAGCGCGTTTGCCATTCGAATCGTGCCCGCCGGATGGACATTATTATCAATATCTCCCGTGGTGATTAAAAGATGCCCCTTTAAGTTTTTAGCAATATCAGGATTCTTATCTATTTCGTATTTGAATATTGCCTCTCCTTTATCATTAATGGTTTCATCTACACCATGATGCTTCTCGCTCCACCAGCGGTTGTATACATTATTCTCATGATTTCCGGATGATGATACAGCCACCTTAAAGAAATCGGGGTACACCAGCATTGCTGCGGTAGACATAAAAGCACCACCTGAATGGCCGAAAATCCCAACTTTATTGATATCAATAAAGCTATGACGGTACGCCAATTGTTCTGCTGCTACTTTTTTATCTTCCAGCCCGTAATCTCGAAGGTTTTTATATCCGTAATTATGATACCATTTAGATCTTGCCGGATGGCCACCCCGATTACCTATGCTTACCACAATAAATCCAAACTGAGCGAGTCGGTCTAAGCGGTCCATGCGGGAAGAGAATGATTTGTTAACGGCCTCGGTCTGTGGGCCAGGATAAACGTATTCGATTAATGGATATGTTTTTGTTGAGTCAAAATCAAAGGGTTTATACATCACACCATAGAGGTCGGTAATACCGTCTCCTGCTTTTACAGTATAGGGTTCTGGAAAGTTGTAACCGGCCTCAAAGAGCTTGGTGAGGTCTGCTGTTTCCAGATCGAGGATTTTTCTTCCCAAATTATCCTTTAAAACTGACTGTGGCACGGAGTTTACCCGAGAAAAGTTATCGACAAAATAGCGTTTGGAGTCGTTGAGGCTAGTGGCGTGATCGAAATTGCCTGGGGTGAGTAGTTGTAATCCGCTTCCATTAAAATTGATTTTATAGAGGTGATAATAGTAAGGGTCTTCATTAGACTCGCGGCCATTTGCCGTAAAATATAGCACACGATTTTTCTCATCTATACCTTCTATCCTTTCACAATGAAATGGCCCGGAAGTAATTTGATTTTTCAAGTTCCCATTACCATCGTACAAGTAAAAATGCGCCCAACCATCGCGTTCTGACCAATGAATAACCTCTTGTCCATTGTTTACAAGACCCGGATCACGGGTTTCAACGTAGGTATTAAGCCGCTCTTCAACAACTACGGTAACTTCACCGGTGTTGGCATTTGCTACACATAAATCAATTCGCTTGAGATCGCGACTGGTACGAGTAAAGTACACTTTATCGCTGCCAGGTGCCAGCCATAACCCTGGTCGACGTCTGTCGTCTCTGCTACTCTTTTTTCTTGGGGCATATTGAAGGCTGATTGTTTGATCGGGAAAAGTGTCTGTTTTAACTTTTAGACTTTTCTTCGTGTCAAAATCAAAGATCAATAAGTCATACTTGGGCGATTCCTTTTCCCCCGGCATTTGGTATTTGTAGGTCTCAAGTGTTGGTCTTGGGTTCGCGGTGTTGTCTATTACCCACAACTCCTTTACCTCGCGGGAATCCGCACGAACCATTGCAAATTTCTTCGAATCCGGTGACCAGGCCACGCGAATAGGTTGGCGCTTATCTTTATTCTTTTCTTTATCCACGTTATCTACCCCACGTCCACGGTCGCCATAGCTGTAATACTCTTCACCGTCTTCGGTTAGCTGATGCTCAACAATTGTTGAGTCTTTTTCATTTTTAAGGGCTTTCTCATAATTCTCCATATCCATCCAATAGAGGTTATGGTGTTTGCTGAAAAGCACATATTGCTCATTGGGTGAAATATTAGCCCAATCTTTATCTTTTTTAGGCTTTTCATAATCTTCGAGCAATCGTAGTTGTTTATTGCCAATCGAATACTCGAAATAATAGACCTTATCTACCATCTTGGGTTTCTTTTTCTTGCTCGCATTGTCCTGCTCATTGCCACGTTCCTCGTCCTCGTCCTTTTCTTCTTCTTTAACCAGTTTACTCTTAACCTCAAACCGAATTGAAGTTTCATTTTTGATAAACTCAATATTCTGAATATCCAAATGCTGCGCGTCGAATGGATCGCCAGTGAGTCGGCTCATATCTGCTGCCATTTTGGTATTATCGAAAAGGTATGATTTGGACTTTGCTGCAGGGTCTACGAGGTAGTAACTAATGCCATTGCTCGTTTCATAACTATACCAAAACTTGTTAGAATTCTTCAACCAATGTGGATTAACTCGGGTAGAGAAAACCATTCGTTTTAGGTTATCAGGTGAAAATCTGGCCGCAAGTGCATAATTAGCCTTGATCTCATCGACTTGTTGGGCGAATGAAGCTGTTGTTAACAGGATAGCTATTAAAAACGAGAATCTTGATTTCATATTAACTAAGTTTTAAATGAATGCAGTATTAGCGTGGTGATCTCTCACGGGGTTTACTGATCAATAATGTTTTAGAATCTGACTCGCCATCTAAGAGCAGTTCGACTCGATACTCTCCGGGAATTAGATAGAAGTTATCATCATCTTTTTTCTTTAAATGCTCCATCTGATCAGACTTCTCTTTTTTTAGGGCCTTGCTAAATGCGCTAAGCTTATCAGGGTTAATTTGTAAAGAATACTCAAGATAATTTAGGCCTAATTCCAAGGAATGATCCTTTGAATACAACAGAACTCCCCCTTTCGAGTAGATGTTTATTTTCCCAATGCCCTCCTTTTGAGCATAAACGGGGACGGTAACTGATGGCATAGTTGGGTTATACCAGGTATAACGAGAGTTTCCCCAGCGATCACTAAATGTGGTTTTTTTGATATCGAAGACATGAACTGGACTTGCCAATATTTTTGAGTTAAGCTTTTGAAGCTCCTTTACATTTGCTCGATAAATTGAGCGACCATGGGTGCCAATAACCAGATCTCTGGCACTAGATTGGATAACTAAATCATGCACGGCAACATGGGGTAAGTTTTTATCCAGAATCATAAAACTTTTACCTCGGTCTAACGAAACATACAAACCGTGGTCTGTACCAACGTACAGCAGGTCCTCGTTGAATGGATCTTCTTTTATAACATTTACGGGCTCATGCGGCAAATTATTGCCAATTTTAGTCCAGCTAGAACCATTATCGTCGGAACGGTATACCATGGCATCGAATTTATCCCATCGATATCCATTAAGGGTTACATAAACACGTTTTTTGCTAAAATTCGATGCTTCAACACGACTAACCCATTGATCTGCCGGCAACCCTGCAGAAATATTGGTCCAGGTATTCCCTCCATCGTTGCTAATATGCACAAGCCCATCATCACTACCTACATAGATCAACCCAAACTGCAGGGGCGATTCGTCGATAGTTGTGAGTGTACCATAGGGAACATTGCCTTTTTTACCTCCCTTGGTGAGGTCTTTTGAGTTCAATTCCCAGTCATTTCCTTGATCCAGCGATCGATGAAATTTATTTGAACCAAAATAAACTACATCTTGATTATGAATTGATAAATGAATTGGGCTTTGCCAATTAAATCGTAATGGACTTTCTCCAAGCTCATGCTGTGGTTTAATGCTTTTAGATTCCCCCGTGTGCTTATTGATTCGAGAATAGTACCCAAACTGTAAGCCTGTATAGACTGTATTATTGTCTCGGGTGTCTATGGTCACTTGCATACCATCGCCACCATAAATGCTTTTATACGGGTAGCTTCCCCGGCCTTGCCAACGTGTACTGTAGTTGTAATTATGAGGGCCCATCCAAACCCCATTATCCTGTAAGCCACCATATACATTATAATTTTTGGCATCGTCAACATTTACAGAGTAAAACTGTCCGACTGGAATTGTATTTTGTTTTGTCCAGTTCTCACCATCATCGAAAGAGGTGTTTATACCGCCGTCGTTGCCGTTAATCAATAAGCCCGGAGTACCGGAGCTTACCCATAAGGCCTGATGATCGGAGTGCATATTATCGCCATTGATGCTTTGCCACTCCTTGCCGCCATTTGTTGACTTTAAAAAGGGCACACCAAGAATATAAATTTTATCATCATCTTGTGGAGATACCCTGATAACGCCAAAATAATAGCCATAAGAAGAGTAAACACCATCGATATAATCATCATGTGTTTTTTGCCAGTTAGCACCTCCATCTTCTGAGACATATACTTCAGCACCAATAACAGGGGTGTCAAACAGCATCGCATTGGCATCTTCAACATAGCTAACTAAATCTAGCGGCTTAATACTACCAGCCTTCACCTCAGCTTTAATTTGCTTAGCATTATACCGTTTAGGAAAGCCTCTCCGATCGAGGTAACTATTAATGTCCTTATCATTTAATTTCAAAAATGCCTCGTTTGTAATTGCCCGAAGTGTTTCTTTAGTCACTATGTGTTCTTGCTCCTCGGCTGTTCTTAGATTTTGGTTGTCCAAGAGAGCATATATTTTGTTCGGATTTTGTCTGGAAATGTCTAACCCAATTCTCCCAACGCCAGCATCGCTAGGGAAACCGTTTTGGCCACTATTCATTTTCTGCCACGAATCACCACCGTCAGTCGATTTATATATGCCCGAACCTGTTCCACTGCCTTTAAAATTCCATGCTTTTCGTTCGCGCTCCCAGGAAGCAGCATAAAGAATTTCAGGGTTGACTGGATCGAGGATAAGATCTACTGCACCAGTGTCATCATTGATAAAAAGAACCTTTTCCCAGGTTTTACCACCATCTATCGTTTTGAAGACTCCCCTTTCTGGGTTAGCCGAATACAAATGACCTAAAGCGGCTACCCAAACAATATTGGGATTAGTGGGATGAATTACAACCCTGCCAATATGATGGGTTTCTTCAAGTCCAAGGTGCTGCCAGGTTTTGCCGCCATTGGTGCTTTTATAGATACCATTACCCGCGTACGACGAACGACTCGAATTGCTTTCGCCGCTTCCTAGCCAGATCGTATTATTATCCCAATCGACTGCAATATCGCCAATGGTCATTACAGACTCATATTGAAATAGCGGCTCGAAACTGGCGCCGTAATTTTCGGTATACCATAAACCACCGGAGGCATAAGCCACATAATAATGTTGCGTAGCGGACTCATTAACATCTATGTCAACTACACGGCCGCTCATAATTGTTGGTCCGATATTGGTCATCTCCAATCCGGCAGCGATCGATTTATTAACGTCTGCCTGACGACCTTGATAGCTAGCTAATCGATCCTCGGCGTTTGTGAATTTTATTTGAGCTAGGCCGTTGGTTACAATAAGTGTAACCAGTAAAACCAAAGAGAGACTACGAATAATAATCTTAGTTTTCATATTTTTATAGAGTGATCCATTTATCTTCAGACTAAATTACTTCGTCGTTATTTAATATTGGCAAAATTTATTTGGATGGTCATTTTCGAAGGGGTTCTTTTACGTCTACCCAATGAATAGCTAACCCATGGAAAAGCACTGGAAAATTCTTGATACTCCGTTTGAGGCAGACATTGCTAATCTTGCCAATCAGCTGAATATACATCCTGCACTGGCAAAGCTCTTATTGCAACGAGGCATAAACAGTATAGATACGGCAAAATTATTTTTTAGGCTTTCGCTCGACCATCTGCACGACCCCTTCTTAATGAAAGATATGGATACGGCTGTAGAACGGATTATTGCGGCTATCGAGAATGATGAACATATTCTTATTTATGGGGATTACGATGTTGATGGCACCACATCGGTTGCAATGATGTATGGTTTTCTCCAGCCCTATATCAATAAGCTTGATTTTTATATACCTGACCGGTATAGCGAAGGTTATGGCGTTTCTGAACAAGGAATTCAATGGGCGATTGAACATAATGTAGATCTCATTATTAGCCTCGACTGCGGTATAAAGGCTTTTCGTACAGTAGAGCTAGCCAAGAATAATAAGATTGATTTTATAATTTGTGATCATCATCGACCAGACGGGGAGTTGCCGCAAGCTACGGCTGTTCTTGACCCTAAACGAGAAGACTGTGAATATCCTTATAAAGAGCTATCGGGATGTGGCGTTGGATTTAAACTGGTTCAGGGCATTACCCAACGAATGGGCTACGATGAAAATAACTTATGGCCTTTGCTGGACCTGGTGGCCGTAAGTATTGGTGCCGATATTGTACCGATAACCGGTGAAAATCGAGTAATGTGTAGTTTTGGGCTTAAGCAGTTGGAACGTGAGCCTAGGCCGGGTCTTAACGCATTGATTAAGATTGGTGCTTTACAGAAGCCCCTCACGGTAACAAGAGTCGTATTTGGAATCGCTCCGAGGATCAATGCCGCCGGCAGAATAGAACATGCGCATGCCGCAGTAGACTTACTACTGAGCCGAAACCCCGAAGAAGCTGACTATCTGGCCACGGCTATCAACAATAACAATACGATTAGAAAAGAGACGGAAGAAGGTATTGTTAACGAAGCCCTTGCCATGTTAGAGGAACAGGCGGGCGATCGTTATACCACTGTATTGTTTAAAGAAGATTGGCACAAGGGTGTTATCGGTATTGTGGCCTCAAAATGCATCGAGCATTTTTACAGGCCTACTATAATTCTAACAGCCTCTAAAGGCAAGGCAACCGGTTCTGCGCGTTCGGTAAGAGGCTATGACATCCATGAGGCAATAGAGGCCTGTGGAGAATTGCTTGAGCAATTCGGAGGCCACAAGTATGCGGCTGGACTAACTTTGAAAGCTGAAAATGTAGCAGCATTCCAGGATAGATTCGAAGAGGTGGTGCGTAACACCATCACTGAAGATTTACTACTTCCTACGGTCAGGATCGATGAGATCATAGATCTTGATATAATATCAAAGAGTTTTTTCAATATAATCAACCAGATGGAACCGTTTGGTCCTGGGAACCTAAAGCCAGTTTTTGCAACAAGAAACTTAAAAGCCACTAATTTGAGGCTACTAAAAGATCAGCATCTCAAAATGAATGTTGTAAATGAAGATGGCGTGGTTATTGATGCCATAGGCTTCTATATGCCGGATTATTATCAAGCATTACAAGATGATATTGTCTTTGATATGGCCTATACCATCGAAGAAAATAATTTTAGAGGTAATTCAACCATCCAGTTGCATATTAAAGATATTAAGTTTGCACAAAATACTTAGGAATGATTCTACGCGCCGACAATCTGGTTAAGAAGTATAAGAAACGCAAGGTAGTTAATGATATTAGCGTAACCGTAGGACAAGGTGAGATCGTGGGCTTGCTTGGACCCAATGGTGCTGGTAAGACGACCTCTTTTTATATGATTGTAGGCTTGATAAAGCCTAACGAAGGCACTATTTTCCTCGACAGCGAAGATATTACCAGCTTGCCAATGTATAAAAGGGCGAAGTTGGGCATTGGTTATTTGGCTCAGGAAGCTTCTGTATTTCGAAAACTGACCGTTGAAGAAAACATCATGGCTGTTCTCGAAATGACAAATTTGAGCAAAAAGGAGCAACGGGATAAAATGGAAGCTTTACTTGATGAGTTTAGCTTAACTCATGTTCGCAAGAACCTTGGCGTGGTATTATCGGGAGGCGAGCGACGCAGAACAGAAATTGCTCGAGCACTTGCTGTTGATCCTAAATTTGTTTTGCTCGATGAACCATTTGCTGGTGTTGATCCCATTGCGGTAGAAGAGATTCAATCTATTGTTGCTAAGCTGAAAGATAAAAATATTGGAATACTCATTACGGATCATAACGTAACTGAAACATTATCTATTACCGACCGTGCATACCTCATGTTCGAAGGTCGACTGCTGAAGGAAGGAAGTGCTGAAGAACTGGCTGCAGACCCACAAGTAAGAAAAGTTTATCTGGGTAAACATTTTGAATTAAAGCGAAAAATCTAAGCGGTAATTTCGGATTTAGGTTTGCATGGAGTAATTTTTAGAAAAACTAAAACTGTTCAAGTACAATGGGTCTGTTTAATTCAATATTAACATGGGTGATGAAGAAGCGGATTCACCAAATTGAATTATTCTTAAAGTATCCTCATGAAGTTCAGCAAGATGTATTTTCTAATCTAATAGCAACAGCTCGTGATACAGAGTTCGGCAAAAATCACGGCTTTAAAGATTTAACATCATTTAGTCAATTCGATGAGCGAGTTCCGGTACGCTCCTATGAAGAACACTTTCCATTTATTGAGCGGATGATGCGGGGTGAAAGAAATGTTCTTTGGCCCTCTGAGATTAAGTGGTTTGCCAAGTCGTCAGGAACAACAAATGCCAAAAGTAAATTCATTCCAGTTTCTCCAGAGGCTATGGAGGACTGTCATATGAAAGGAGGTAAGGATCTAATTTCAATGTACCTCAGCAATAATCCTGATAGCCTAATGTTTGAAGGCAAAGGGCTTTCCATTGGCGGTAGTCATCAGAGTAACCAATTCGATCCTTCGGGCGAATCCAGTTATGGTGATGTATCGGCAGTGATAATGAAGAATATGCCATTATGGGCTAAATATGTGCGGACACCAAGTGAAGAGATTGCACTGCTTGATAATTGGGATCTTAAGTTAGAGCAAATGGCTGCAGAGGTGGCGGACGAAAATGTAACTACGATGGCCGGAGTTCCCACCTGGGCCTTATTAGTTCTGCAACGTGTAATGGATCTGAAGGGAGTAACCAATATTTCTGAGGTATGGCCTGATTTAGAAGTGTTTTTTCATGGCGCAGTGGCATTCGGACCTTATCGGAAACTATTTAAATCAATTATATCGTCACCAAAAATGCGCTATATGGAGACCTATAATGCCTCTGAAGGATTTTTTGGGATTCAGGATACTTCGAATGAGGATGAAATGTTGCTGATGTTAGACTATGGCATATTTTATGAGTTCATTCCATTTAGTGAGCAAGACAGCGATAGCCCAAAAATAGTGCAGTTGCAAGATGTAGAGGTTGGTAAGAATTATGCACTTTTAATTACAACCAACTCCGGATTATGGCGCTACAAAATAGGCGATACTGTCCGTTTTACTTCCGTATCCCCTTATCGAATAAAAATAAGTGGTAGAACAAAACACTTTATAAATGCTTTTGGTGAGGAAGTAATTGTAGAAAACGCAGAAACGGCAATATCTTTTGCGTGTGACCAGACAAATTCTATTATTAAGAATTTTACCGCGGGCCCAATCTACCTAGAGCGGGGTAAACAGGGGGGGCATGAGTGGATTATTGAATTTGAGAAAAGTCCTGAAAGTCTTACGGATTTCACTTTTCATTTAGATGCAAAACTGCAAGAGGTAAATTCAGACTATGAAGCAAAGCGTCAAAATGATTTGGCACTAATTAGTCCAATCATTCACGCTGTTCCCAACGGTACCTTTTATCAATGGATGAAGAAACGTGGTAAATTAGGCGGTCAGAATAAAGTACCTCGCCTCAGTAATACCAGAGAGTATCTCGACGACTTACTGCCCTTAATTGAAACTGTTTCCAGTTAATTATAATTCGCTTTCCCAGCCTAGAATATTGTTAAAATCGTATTCCTCTGGTTTTTCGAGGAATGCTGAGGCCTTTTTATAGTCGCTTTTACCTATATAATGGAGATTTTGGAAGTATAACTTCGAAATCTGCGAATCGATATCAACTAACCTTGGAGGGATTACGCCATTTTCATTTTCGAAATCGGCTAAGTACATTGGAGTGATTTCTCCCTTGGCATCTGTTGTTACGATACAACCAGAAATACCTTCATCGAAAAGCTTCTTTACGCCTATTCCAAGCAGCGTGCATAAGGAAAGGTCGAATCCGGTAGGGTGACCACATCGTAATTCATAGCCGAGCTCTACTGGCCGACTCTTAATATCCAGACCAAGGGTTTTTAGTCTGTCTTGCACGAGCACGTTAAAAATATTCGACTTACTAACATTCCCTAACTCTGGATGACCATGTTCGTCGTAAGTGAAGAATATACCGGATGTTTTAAGTTCTTCTTCATCAATAACATGAAAAACACCTTCACTTACCAGAGCTACCCCATAGTCAATGCCCATCAACTTTCTTTTTATCATTGATGAGATAATAAGCTTTATGATTTTATCGAGCGTTGGCTTGGTCTTATTAAACATTTCTGGGATAATCATCATTGGCAAATGACAAGCCGAAGCAATGCCAAATGCGAGATGGCCTGCAGATCTGCCCATGGTAGAGAGCACAAACCAATTATGACTGGTTCGAGCATCTTCGTATACCGTATTACTTATTTTAACGCCCTCGTCCTTAGCAGAGTTGAACCCAAATGTAGGATTGTTGCCTGGCAGAGGTAAATCGTTATCAATAGTTTTGGGAACATGGATATTCTTTACATCAACCTTGTTCTTTTTTAAGAAGGCAGTAATCCGATTAGCAGTACTTGCAGTATCATCACCACCTATAGTTACCAAAAGCTTTACATTATACTCTTTAAAAATATTGGCATTAAAATCAGCGTCTTTGGGTTTAAATCGACTCATTGTTAGTGTCGATCCTCCACGGCGATAAATGCCGTCGGCATGATCGAAGCTAAACTCCTTTACTTTAGGCTCCTTCGAGAAAAGACCTTTGTATCCTTCATGAACCCCATAAACTTTATAATCTTCTTCCAGAAAGACTTTTACAATGGTTCCTATTACGGTATTTATTCCGGGTGCAGGACCTCCACCACATATTACAAGTACTGATTTTTTCATTATTACTACCTCTTTCGGCGTTATTTTTTGCTCTGACTAAGATACGTCTGTAAGAAATATTATGCTTTAATTTTCTATAGTTTATACTGAGATCTCTTCTTCTTCAAGTGACATTATTTGGAATAAAAATCTAAAAAATGTATTTTGTTCGTTTAAACTTCTTTAACCTAAACTTATAATTATGGAAGAAACACAAATAAATATCGAATCGGATGAGCGAACCGCCCCGGAGCGTATTGGCTTTGGCCGCAGATTGGGTGCATATTTACTGGATCTAGTTATTTCTGGAATACTCGGTGGTGTTATTGGAATGTTTGCAGGGGCTAGTTTAGCAGCTTTGTTTTTTGCTGAAGAAATGGGCCAAGGGATGGGTGAAGCCGAAGCCATGGGAGGAGCGGGTCTCGCCGGAATGATTGGTGGTGCTTTAGGTACCGTTGCCGGCATGTATTTAATTTTATTGGTCATTATGTTAATTGAAGCATTCACCGGACAAACCCTTGGTAAAATGATTCTTGGTATTAAAAATGGCACTGACATGGGCTCTGCGGCATCTTCGGGGACATTAATAACTCGAGCAGTAATTAAATATATTGGCACCATAATGGCCTTAATCGCAGGCCTTACCGGAGTAGCATTTATTAGCTCGGTGGGAGGCATTTTGGGCTTTGCAGTCTTTATTGGATGCTTTTTCGTTCTTGCAGACAAACGGCAAGCCTTTCATGATATGATAGCAAAGACGGCTGTTTACAACAAATCAGATATTCAATAACCTTAAAAAAAATAATATTCAAGGAGCTCTTCGCAAGGAGAGCTCTTTATATTTAAGCCGAATGATCTTACCTAAAATCCTAGAAAGAGAAGCTACTTTACTCGTTGGTCTAAGGATAAAAACCTCGTTAATTACATTGGATACGGAGCGGCTATGGAAGTCTTTTATGCCACAGCATAAGGAAGTGAATAGTCGAGTGGAAGGAGTCTACTATTCGGTGCAGTGTTACCCAGATGATACAGATTTCGAATCATTTACACCTACCACAGAATTTGATAAGTGGGCAGCAGTTGAAGTAGATGTGCTTCATGACATTCCCAGTGGAATGGAGTCATTGGAAATTCCATCGGGTTTGTATGCAGTTTTCACTCATACTGGGCTCAGTTCCGATTTCCACAAAACCCTCAATAACATTTTTGGTCAATGGCTACCGAAATCTGATTATTTATTTGACAACCGGCCGCAGTTTGAGGTTATGGGAGATAAATACCTTGGCCCGGAAAATGAAAATTCTGAAGAGTTGATTTTTATCCCGATAAAACCGAGACAATGAGTGGTAACGAAGGTTATTCAAAACCACCATTATTCCAGAAGCTAGGATTAAAAGCTGGCGATTCCTGTCTTTTTCACCAAACCATCGATGGTTTTGAGGGTCTGATCACCCCGATAATTGATAAACTTAATGTACTTGCGGGTTTCGAGTATGCCTCTGCCGATTTTATAATCCACTTCGCTCGCTCACAAACAGAACTAGAGAAGAATCTCGGTGATTTTTTAACGTGTTTAAAGAAAGACGGGATGCTTTGGATTTGCTGGCCAAAAGGGGTATCGAAAATACCAACAGACCTAAACCGTGACTTTATTCGCAATTATATCTTGAATATTGGCTTGGTGGATGTAAAAATTGCTGCAATAGACGAAAATTGGAGTGGCCTCAAATTCGTTTATCGATTAAAAGATCGTTAGCTAACCTATCTTTTCAATATTCAGGATTTCATAGCGACCAAAATGTTCATGTAGCTTTTTATGCACAAGAAACATTACATTTTCTGCTTCTAGTTTATTTCTGCTCCAATTATAGGGCGTGTCAATCCTAATTTCTTGTTTGCGATAAACCGACCTATTTGCTGCATAGCCATTAAAAATTATGCTGTAAGCTGCCATTCAAGCCATTTTTGTGTTAAATATTCATATTAAATTACAATTTGCTTCCCTCAATAATTTGATCAACAACCGATGGGTCTAATAAGGTAGAAGTATCTCCAAAATCATCGGTAACACCTTCGCCTATCTTGCGCAGAATGCGGCGCATAATCTTACCTGATCTGGTTTTTGGTAGTCCGGGTACAATCTGAATTTTATCGGGTTTAGCTATTGGTCCAATAATTTTTGTAACCGTAGTTCTAATTTCGTTCACTAAGCTCTCCTCGGAACGGCCTTCCATATCGGCAATTACAAAGGCATAAATGCCTTGCCCTTTAATATTATGTGGGTACCCTACTACCGCCGATTCGATTACCTTGGGGTGTTCATTAATGGCATTTTCAACTTCTGCTGTTCCCATCCTATGGCCAGACACATTAATAACGTCATCTACTCTTCCTAAGATTCTGTAGTAACCATCTTCATCGCGTTTTACGCCATCTCCGGTAAAGTACATCCCGGGATATTGACTAAAGTAGGTGTCGTGGCATCGCTGATGATCGCCGTATGTTGTGCGTAGCATAGAGGGCCATGGATATTTAATACATAAGTTTCCTTCAACACTGTTCCCCTTAAGTTCTTTTCCTTCGGAATCGACTATTATAGGTTGAATGCCCGGTAGCGGCAGAGTAGCATAGGCCGGTTTAGTTGGGGTAATTCCGGCAAGAGGAGATAGCAATATTCCTCCCGTCTCGGTTTGCCACCAGGTATCTACTATCGGGCATTTGCCTTTCCCAATATGATCATGATACCAATGCCATGCTTCTTCGTTTATCGGCTCGCCTACTGTGCCCAGCACTTTTAGGGAGCTTAAGTCTTTCCCTTTTATTGGCTCTAAGCCGTATGCCTCTAAAGCCCTAATAGCGGTAGGAGCCGTGTAAAACTGATTTACCTTATGCTTATCTACAACGTCCCAGAACCTGCCGGCATCGGGAAATGTAGGAACACCTTCAAACATCACACTAGTTGCTCCGGCTAGAAGTGGCCCATAAACAATATAAGAGTGTCCGGTTATCCATCCTATATCGGCTGTGCACCAATAAATATCACCTTTGGTATATTGAAATACATTTTCGAAAGAGAACTGTGTGTAAACCATATACCCACCGCAAGTATGTACTACACCTTTGGGTTTTCCTGTAGAACCAGAAGTATATAGGATAAAGAGTAAATCTTCAGAATCCATCGCCTCGGCCTCGCATTCGGTCGACTGCCCTTCGATTACATCGTGCCACCAAAGATCCCTGCCATCTTTCATTACTACAGGACCGCCGCTCCGCTGTAGAACTATAACCTTTTCTATACTCTTACATTGCTCAACAGCTTCATCTACAACTGCTTTTACTGGTACTACTTTTGCGCCACGAAAGTTTTCATCGGCCGTTAGCACAACCTTCGCTGAGCAGTCGTTAATTCGATCGGCAAGGGCCGTAGAAGAAAACCCGGCAAACACTACTGAATGTACAGCGCCAATTCTCGCACAAGCCAACATTGCAATAGCCGCTTCCGGAGTCATTGGCATATAAATCACTACCCGATCTCCTTTGGTCACGCCCTCTTCTTTCAAGGCATTAGCGAATTCGTTTACTTTCTCGTATAGATCCCGATAGGTAAGTTTGATAGATGATTCGGCCGGATCGTTTGGTTCCCATATGATGGCCGTCTGGTCACCCTGTGTAAATAAATGGCGATCGAGAATATTCTCGGTAATATTTAGCTTGCCTCCAACAAACCATTCTACACTTGGCTCAGTAAAATTCCAGCGTACCACATCACTCCAGGGTTTTTTCCAATGAAAGGTTTCGGCTACTCTAGACCAAAACTGATCGGGTTGCAAGACACTTTTTTGGTACTCGTGAATGTAGCCAGCCAGCGTTTGAATTTTTATGCTCATGGTCGGAATTTGGTAAGATGATTACTGAATCAACTGTACCAAAATAGCAAGAACTGCGCCTAAAATACTAATGGCAATGCGGCTAATTTTAAATTTATGCTGTGGGCTGGACTCAAATACGATGGTTGTAGAGATGTGGAGAAAGCTGCCGCTCACAAGAGCAAACAGAACTTCTCCTGCGACGGGGCCAAGCGAAATATTTTCACTAAACAAAACGCCTAAAGGAGAAGCGGCTGCAAAAATAAAGAGGAACACCCATGACATTTTCGACTTTTTATACTGACATACCAGAATGGTCATCATGGCGAAGGCTGCAGGCATTTTATGTAATAGGATGCCCAAGAGTAATGGCCAAGTGCTTTCATTCGCTGTTTCTGTAGGGTGCCCAAGTAAACTCCCTTCCAGAAAAGAGTGAATTGATAAGCCGAGTATTAAGGAAAAAGCCATACTAGACCGATGGCTATGGTCGTCGCTTGGCTTATGAAGATGACCATGCTCTACGCCTGAGGTCAGGAATTCAAGCATCTGCTGTAGATAGAACCCAACCAAAACGAAAATACCAGCGCGCAAGGGTAGCGTCGTTGTTGCAAATAGTTCCGGCAGAACGTGGACTATGGTTATTCCGAAAAGATAGGCTCCGGCAAAAATCAACGGGAGATCGAAAGAAAACTTTTCCATCGAACGATAGTAGTAGGCCAGGGCACCGCCTGTAATAGCTGCAACGAATAATATAGTTATGTTAAACCACATCTAATTTGTTTGTTCAGTGAGGGTTAACATTGGCTTAATTCCTTCGGTAATATAGGTCGCGATACTGCCATCATCCTTGCTATAAATCAGGAACGCATCTACCTCTTGCAATTGTGCAATCATCTCTTTGGATTTATCAATATCAAGAACCATACATGCTGTTGCCAGCGCATCGGCAGTCATACAATCGGGAGCAAAAATCGAAGCACTTAGAATTCTTCGTTGGGCAGGATAACCGGTTTCAGGGTCTATTGTATGCGAATATTTAATATTATCGATTACACGATAGTTAAAGTTGTTAGCAGATGTTGCAACGGCGCGATCGCTAATGCCAACAGTTGCCGCATAAAACTGGTTGAGTAAGGTTGATTCGGGGCTTAGTATCCCTATTTTCCAAGGTTGATTTTGCTTATTAGTGCCCTTGCAAATAACTTCACCCCCTATTTCTACGAAATAATGGAGAATTCCCTTTGAAGCCAAAAAATGTGCGATAACATCGATGGCATAGCCCTTAGCACTGGCGCTAAAATCCAGTTGAACCCGAGGGTCTCGTTTTGAAACTTTATCAAAATCAAAATCGATCAATTTAAAATCGCTAAATGCAAGAAGAGAATCGATGGTAAGCGAGTCTGGTGTGATCGTTTCGTCTGGTCCAAAGCCCCAAGCATTTACCAATGGCATAATAGCTGGATTATATGCACCATCACTCAGGTTATAAATTCGCCTGCTTTCATCTAAAACCGGGTATAGGAAAGGGCTTTTATAGGACTGTGGTTCCGACGAGCTATTGAGTAGGGATAGTTCGGAACTGGGTATATAATGACTTAGTGATTGGTTGAATACCGTTAATAAGGAATCGATAGATTCACTGAAGTCTCTATCATCAGAATCTTTATACTTAATATGGTAGGTAATGCTTCCGAAAGTTACCCCCTCGATTGCTATCAGCGGTTCAGGTTTTTTGTAATACCAATAGATAATTATAGCCACCATTAATAGTAGGGGCAGTATCCTTTTGCGGCTAAACATTTCCTTTACTACGCTCATAGGGGCAAAAGTAAGTTTTAATATTCAATAGTATTAACTTACATTGAGGCAATGGCAATTTATGGGTATATCCCTATTTTAGTAAAAATTGAGTGCTAGCATGAGAGAAGATTACCTCAGTGGTGATGGAGAAAACCTGACTCCAGAAGAAAACGAATTTGAAAAGGCTTTAAGGCCTATTAGTTTCGATGACTTCAGTGGTCAGGATAAGGTAGTGGAAAATATTAAAATTTTTGTTGAAGCTGCCAAAAGAAGGGGCGAAGCACTCGATCATGTATTACTGCATGGGCCTCCCGGGCTTGGGAAAACGACATTATCGCACATCATTGCGCACGAACTTAATTCATCAATAAAGATATCCTCCGGTCCTGTATTAGATAAACCCGGCGACCTTGCTGGTCTTTTAACTAACCTCGAAGAGAATGATGTCCTTTTTATTGATGAGATTCATCGCTTAAACCCGATTGTAGAGGAATATCTTTATTCTGCTATGGAGGACTATCGTATCGATATCCTTCTCGACTCCGGGCCAAGTGCACGGAGTGTTCAGATTAGCCTTGCTCCTTTTACTCTGGTAGGCGCTACGACTCGTGCAGGATTGCTAACATCACCGCTTCGGGCGAGATTTGGAATCAATGCCCGCCTAGAGTATTATGATTCCACCTTACTAGCGAATATTATCAATAGATCTTCGGGTATCTTAAATACCACTATTGATAAATCTGCAGCAACTGAAATTTCGAGACGCAGTAGAGGAACTCCTAGAATTGCTAATAATTTACTTCGAAGAACACGAGATTTTGCCGATGTGAAAGGCGATGGTCATATTACTATAGATATCGCCCATATGGCGCTTACGGCTTTAAATGTTGACCAACACGGACTCGATGAAATGGATAATCGAATCCTAAGCACAATTATCGAAAAATTTAAAGGAGGGCCTGTTGGCTTATCTACCATTGCAACGGCTTGTAGCGAAGAGGCCGAGACCATTGAAGAGGTATATGAACCATTTCTAATTCAGGAAGGATACTTGAAACGAACATCTCGCGGCCGAGAGGCTACAGAATTGGCCTATAAGCATTTAAATATTGTTCCTCCTGCCCAAAATCTGGGTCTTTTTAAATAATAAATTGTCTGGTTGGATCGCAAAGCCCACCATACCGCAATTATTAAGCGTTTTGCACTTGATTTAGGATTTGAGGCATGCGGTATCGCCGAAGCCCGCTTTCTTGAGGAAGAGGCGAGCAAACTTGAGAACTGGCTTAAGAATGATTACCACGGTCGCATGGGTTATCTGGCTAATAATTTTGACCTAAGACTTGATCCAAAAAAATTAGTGCCAGGAGCGAAATCTGTAGTAAGTCTTTTATTTAATTACCACCCAGAGAAAGATCTAGCCAAAGAAGGGGAGTATAAAGTGGCAAAGTATGCCTATGGCGAAGACTACCATTTTGTGCTGAAAAGGAAGCTTAAAACTCTACTGCAGAGAATATCAGAAGAGGTTGGTGAGATTACTGGCAGAGCATTTGTCGATTCGGCCCCAGTTATGGAGCGGCAATGGGCACAGCTGGCTGGTTTAGGCTGGCTTGGGAAGAATAGCCTTCTCTTGAATAAAAAATTAGGCAGTTTTTATTTTATAGCTGAGCTAATCATCGATCTTCCCCTAATCTATGATAATCCAATGACTACGGACCATTGCGGTAGTTGTACCCGTTGTATAGATGCCTGTCCTACGGATGCAATAGTAGGAACAGGCGTTATAGATGCAAGCAAATGTATTTCTTACTATACGATAGAGCTTAAATCGGAATTTAGCATAGAGTCTGAAAAGAAGTTCGAGAATTGGGTTTTTGGCTGTGACATTTGTCAGGATGTGTGCCCATGGAATAAATTCTCGAAGCCGCATGAAGAACCATCTCTTTTGCCTTCGCCAGAGTTTGAGCAATTGAATAAGGATACCTGGCAAGAGCTAACCGAAGATGTATTTCAACAATTGTTTAAAAAATCACCAGTAAAGCGAGCCAAACTAGCTGGGATACAACGCAATATCAGTTTTTTAGAAGGACGAGACTAGTTTTTGCCGATAGTATAAAGTACCTCTCTATAATCGATCAATTTTTGTAGATTTAGATCAAGTTAGTTTGTCATCACCTTAATCTATATCATATGAAATATTTAGTCTTAAGTATATGCTTTTTAGCTTCTGTTTTTTCAGGTTTTTCTCAATCTGAAAAGAAAAACATGAGCGTAGTTGAATTCCTGAATGTTCCCGGTGTTGGGTCGCCACAATTGTCTCCTAACGGCGATGAGATGTTATACATTTTTTCTGAAAGTGACTGGGATGAAAACAGACAGATTGGTCATATCTGGAGAGTAAATGCAGATGGTTCTGATGCTCGACAGATTACATTTGGAAAAGGAGGTGAGTCTAATCCTACCTGGTCGCCCGATGGTAATTGGATAAGCTTTACTGCAAAGCGTTATGACGACGAACATACCCAAGTGTACCTAATGCGGGAAGACGGAGGAGAGGGTATGTTATTAAGCAATCATGCCACAGCTATTAGCAACCACCAGTGGTCGCCAGATGGTAAGTTGATTTACTTTATAGCAACTGATACGCTTACTAAAGAAGAAAAACAACGGAAAAAAATCAAAGACGACGTCTATGCCTTAGATGAGAATTATAAGCAGAGACACCTGTTTAAAATAGATATTGCTAGCGGTGCGGAAACGAAAATAACTACTGGCGATTATTCGGTTATGGATTACGACATCTCCAATGATGGATCGAAAATTGCGTTTCATCGTGGCATTAGCCCTTTGTACGATAATTATTGGCAAAGTGAAATTTGGGTGATGAATGCAGATGGCAGCAACTCGATTCAGATTACAAAAAATGATATAGGTGAGTCGGGTGTAAAGATTTCTCCTGATGGTAGCCAGGTGATCTTTGCAGCATTTGCGAATGCGGAGCTAGATTTTTATTATAATGATAAACTTTTTTCTGCTCCTGTAAAGTCCATGGCAAAGCCCACAGCTCATCTTACAGATTGGCCTTATGAAGTGGTTGGCGGCGATTGGTCTGGCGACGGTAAATCAATTTACCTTAAAGTAAACATGGGAAGCCAAAGTCAACTTTGGCAGTATCAGCCGGCCACTAAGAAAAAGACCCAATTAACCAAGGGTAATAATTCTGTAGGTTCATGGTCTTACCAGCCGAAAGTAGATCAGCATGTGCTAGCGGTTACCACTATGCAAAACCCCGGAGATCTTTCTTTAATGAAAAAAGGAAAGATTACTAAGATCACAAATCATTATACCTTCCTTAACAGCGAATATAATCTGCCCAAACAAGAGGTAATTACCTGGAAAGGTGAGGATGGGGTTACCGTAGAGGGAATTATTTATTATCCGCACGATTATTCCAGTGCAAAGAAGTATCCGTTGGTAGTTCAAACACATGGTGGGCCAGCAGCCTCCAGTAAGCTAGGTTTCTCTCGAGGAACCAGCAGTTATCATCCTGTACTAACGGGCATGGGCTATGTAGTATTACAACCAAACTATCGAGGAAGTACCGGTTATGGCGATGATTTTTTACGTGACATGGTCGGTTCATATTTCAATCAGTCACACCTGGATGTTATGACGGGCGTAGATCATTTAATTAAAGAAGGCATTGCAGACCCCGACCGACTTATTAAAATGGGCTGGAGCGCCGGTGGTCATATGACGAACAAACTGATAACCTTCACCGATCGATTTAAAGCAGCATCTTCTGGGGCTGGCGCAGTGAATTGGATGGGAATGTATGCCCAGAGCGATATTCGTACCTACAGAACACCGTGGTTCGGTGGAACACCTTGGGAAAAGGATGCTCCTACCGAGGTATACTGGAATAATTCACCCCTTAAGGATATTAGTAATGTAACTACACCTACTTTAGTATTAGTCGGCGAAAGAGATCCGCGAGTTCCGCTTCCTCAATCGGTTGAACTTTACCGTGCGTTACGCAGTAATGGAGTTCCTACGCACCTGTACGTTGCCCCGCGTGAACCGCATGGCTGGAGAGAATTGCAACACCGTTTATACAAGATTAATATTGAGTTGGAGTGGTTTGCGAAATATGCGTTAGGAGAAGAATATGAATGGGAAAAGATGTCTAAATAGTCTTATCTCCTTTTCTCTTTCGGTACTCCCGTGGTGAAACACCCATCCAGCGCTTAAATGAACGATTAAAGGCGCTGGCATCGCCATAGCCAAGCATGTAAGCAATCTCGGTTACTCCCAGATCTGCCCTTATAATATAGCTAAGGGCAAAATCCTTTTTTAGATCATCGATGAGCTGTTTATAATTGCTGCCCTCCTCCTGCAAACGTCGCTGAAGCGTACGTGCACTAATATTGAGGTGCGCCGCCACTTGCTCGATGGTAGGGAATTCTAGTTTTACTAAATTTACCACCGACTGCTTTACTATAGACGTGAAGCCAGCAATCTGCTTAAGCTTGGCCGATTTCTCCTCCGCGTGTGAGACTAGTATTCGAAAAAGGTTGTAGTCTGCAGTTATCACGTTGTCATTAACATGATCTTTCTTCAGTTGGATAGCAATTTCAGGCTTATTGAAAAATACCGGACAGCCAAATACTCTCAAGTATTCACTTGTATTATCCGGTTTTGCCCAAGGCAAGTGTATGGCGACCGGGTAATGTTTCATTCTTGTTAGTGAATGAAACTCCTTGATTGTGAATGAAATCATGCCCTCAGCCGTATGTCGAACTGCAACAGGAGACTGTTTTTGCCAAAGGCGGGTAGGTTTCATTGTAACTTTAAAATGGTCTTTTTCCTCAGTAAGTGCTAAAGGAAGAGCGCTGCAACCAAGATTCGCATATTCACAACAAACTTCGAGCGCTTGTTTAACGGTCTCGGCAGTATGGGTAAGCTGACTAATAATTCCGGCAGCAGCAAGGTTTAAGTTTTCACTGGCGTGTAATCCGAAATACTCATCGTTCGAAACTTTAACAACAGCTTCAATAATTGCATTATATATTTTGTCATCAACTAGGCAAGATTCACTACAAAGCTCCTCAATAGACTTGCCACTTAACTCCAGAATACCTTTAGTGTCAACACCCTGAGTTGTGGCAAAATCAATAAGATTTACGATAAACCTACCATTAAACGCCATACATAAAGATAGTCTTTTTTGCTAATTGTCGTGAAATGACAAGTTTTTGACGTGGCCGAACAGCCAAACGCTGTGGAAAGACCACACCTTTGAGAAAACAAAAACAATAATAAAATGAAGAAGATTAGTACAGAAGTTGAAATTAATGCTCCAAAGAATGTCGTTTGGTTTGAATTGATGAATCATGAATTATATGGAGAGTGGAACCCTTTTATACATTCTGTAACGGGTAGTTCTAAAGTAGGAGAAGAACTCACGGTCTCTATTAAACAAGATGATAAGAAAGACATGATTTTTAAACCAGAAGTGCTAGCTCATACCCCCGAGCGGGAGTTTAGATGGAAGGGAAAACTCTTTATAAAAGGACTGTTTGATGGCGAACATTATTTTATACTGGAGCAGGTCAATGAAAACAAAACTCGATTTATTCATGCTGAAGAGTTTACTGGAATAATGGTAGCGCCACTGCTTAAAATGATTGGAGAAACAACAGTTAAGGGTTTTGAAAGCATGAATAATGCTTTAAAACTACGTTGTGAAAGTAGAATCAAAAAAGCGGTATAAGTTTAGAACAATGAGACTGCATATAGCAATTAAGATTAATAGTATTTACAGTGCACTGAACGGGATAACAGCAATTTTCTTTGCCGAACCCATTGCAAATTTTATGGGAATAATTGACCCTTTGGCTATCACGTTAGTAGGCATAGCTCTGCTTTTGTTTTGCATATTACTTGTAGGTATTTTGCGAACCGAGGTAATTAATATCAGGCTAGTTAGATATGTAATCGTGTTAGATTGGCTCTGGGTGGTGGGCAGTTTAATTCTAATTGTTTTCAATCCGTATAACATTACGTCCGGTGGGTTATTTCTAATAAGAATTACGGCACTTATGGTTGGACTTTTGGCCATGCTTCAGACAAAGGCGATTACGGTATAACAAATTCCGTTTTAAGCCCAACCAATTTGTGTAAACCTCGTAAAATTGAATATGCATAAAATAATCTATCCTATTCTCGTCCTCTTTTTGGTCGCTGCCTGTTCAAGTGCACCACAACAGCTGAGACCTTCTACAGCACAATCGAATGTAAGTGTTTTAGAAGAGAAATTTATTATTGATGGCCTCGACCGGGAACGATTAATTAGAATTTATTTGCCAGAAAACTATAAAGAATCAGATGAGCGATATCCTGTTCTGTATGCCCATGACGGACAAAATCTATTTGATGATTCTACTTCATATAGTGGAGAATGGGGGTTGGATGAAGCTTTAAATCAACTTGCAACAGAATCTGACTTTAAGCTTATCGTCGTAGGAATTGACAATGGGGGTGAATATCGGATGAATGAATTGAGCCCGTGGGAAAATGATGATTATTTGCCGGCCCAAGGAGAGGAGTATATGAGCTTTATCGTCGAACAAGTTAAACCGTATATCGATCAGCACTTTAGAACGTTATCGGATAGAGAAAATACTGGCATAATGGGCAGCTCCATGGGTGGACTGATATCACATTATGCCATTTATAGATACCCAACAGTCTTTAGTAAGGCAATTATCTTTTCTCCGTCGTATTGGTTTTCTGAGGATGTTTTTAGTTTAACCAATACGAATCCGGTTCCTCAGGATAGCAGACTTTGGTTGGAGATAGGAAGAAAGGAAGGAAATGCTGTTGATGATGCAGAGAAAATGCACGCTATAATATTGGCAACGGAGCATCCGGCAAATAATACTGTCTTTAAAATTGATCCGGAAGGCAAGCACCATGAATCTTCCTGGCGAAAGCAGTTTCCTGCTGCCGTTACATGGTTATTCGCTAAATAGAACTCATTTTGTTGCCATGCTAAGATAGGTGCTAATTTGATTTGAAGTTAATCCATCTGATCGGGAATAATGGGCATAGCGCAGACTAATTTGTTTGAAGAAGCTTCGTCTTAGGGTAAGAAATTGAGCCCCCAAGCCAACTTTAATGCTACTAAAGCCAGAAAGGTCATAATCTGAGGTGAAAAATGGCTCATCTACATTGGCCTGAAGGTAGGGAAAGAAATGTGCTGATTGACTTTGCCAGTAGTAACGCACGAATGGTGTTATGGAGAACTGTGAAACAATTTTAATTGGTGTTTCCAGATTAATGGTATGAGCGATGATATCAAAATCATCCCAATAGAAACGATAGTATAGTTGAACTACAGTTCTGGCCCCTACAAAACTATTAAGCTGAATACCTAAGGGTACTTTCACTCTGCTACGCGGCAAATTTTCAACCACGGCTCTTGCGTTGCCAGCAAAAAAGAACCGATGAAAAGGGGTAGAAAGCAAGCCTTTTTGAACAATAACTCCCGGAAAGAAACCAATCCGCATTCTTCTATTTATATCATGCTGAATGTCGAAATTTAAGTTATACGAGTACCGCATATGGATGTCGAACCATGCAGAGTCGCGTAGTTCAATAGGGTAAATAAGGGTTTCTGGTCGTCTATAGTCTTCATCTAATCTCCCCCATCTCAAGTCATCTGCAAAAGCTTGAAAATTTGCTCCAAAGGTCCAGTTGCCAATTTTATTTCTTGTAACATACCCTGCACCTAATCCAACAGAGAGGTAATCAGATTCTATCGAGAAGCTTGGATAAATTGATAAGAGATCTTGTCGTTTCTTCGTAGTCCGTTGATAAGACCCGGTAATCCAGAGCCGATTGTCCTGCGACGATGCTGATGACACATTAAAGTCGATATTATCGGTAGATGCTGAGGAAATCACATCAATTCCTCCCTCAATACTAAATGCGTTTAATGAGTCTAAAACCTGACTAAACACTAGTTTGTTCATGTAAACAGTTAGTTGTTCAGTACCGTTTCCACCTGTTACAGCCGAATTGTTGCCGTCCTGGTTATAGTATGAAAGCAATACATCAATTTGGGAAGATTTAATCTTTTGGCTTGAAAAAGTTGAGTCAGCTCGCTGCGCATAAACAGCGGTTGCGAAGAAGAGAAAGAGGATTAGAGAATAATATTTCATTAAAACCTAATTGCAACCACAGCCACCGCTGTTTTTACCTCCGGCGCCGCTAGCGCCTTCTCGAATCATGTGAGAGTAGTGCTCAAAACCGGCATTTTTGCCAAACCCCATGCGCATAGAGGAATCATTGAGGTACGTCTTCTGATAAGGTTTTACAGTTTGACAAGCTAAATTCCCAAGTATTGTGAAAAGGCTAATCATTAGTCCTGTAAATGTTTTTTTAACGATCCTAGTTTTCATACGGTTTCAGTCCATCGGAGAGATGTAATTTACCACTGTTATCAATAAATACACATTCCGTACCCGACATTTGATTAATTAGGTTCATGCCAACGTCTAAGCCAAGAACGGCAACGGCGGTTGCCATCGCATCGGAAAGCTCTGCGCTATCGCTGATTACGCTCACACTTCTAGAGCCAATTACAGGAATGCCAGTTCTGGGATTAATAATATGCGAATAACGTAATCCATTTGCGGTGAAGTATTTTTCGTAATCACCCGATGTGGCGATTGCCTTTTCTTCAAGGGGCAACCATAGCAAAATTTCATCTTTATTCTCAGGGTTAGGTATCCCAACATTCCATGGCTTACCGTTGATTCTTGTTCCCCAGGTGGTGAGATCGCCACTCGCATTTATAACGCCACTGTTTACTCCTCTTGCTAGCATTATTTTTTTTACTCGCTCTGCTGCATACCCTTTACCAATGGCCCCAAAGCCAATCCTCATTAACGAATCTTCTAAGCCAATATAATTCGCCTTATCTACTTTAATTTTTTCGTACCCTATCGCACTTATTATACGGTGTATACTTTGCTCTGTCGGTAGTTCATGCTCGCCTCGATCGAAAGAGTATAGCTTATTTATTCCTTGAAAACTAATGTCAAAGGCGCCTTGAGTAAGTTCAGAAATTTTAAGGCATCGTAATACTAATTGATAGTACTCCTTGTCTACGGGGACCATTCTAATTCCTGCGTCATTATTAATTCTTGAGGTGAGCGAGCCTTCTTGCCAACTCGAAAGCCAGGCTTCAATCAACTTTAGTTCTTTAATACATTCGTCCAATAATTTCTGGCCATCATTTCTTGGTGCGATCAGAGTTATTTGAAAGGCACTGCCCATTAAAATGGCCGATCGCTGGTGTTCGATAAGATTATTGCTGGGGAGGTATTTGCTTATTTGATCTATGACGGTTTGCGTTGCTACTTTATTAGTTTCAATTTCCGTTAATATCTCTCCACTCTTATCGAGTAAAAGTACAAGGGGAAATAGCCCGTTAGGATTGTACTTTTCTGCAAGCTCGTCGTTGCGTTTCACAAGTGCTTTATCCATCTTTTTTCGTTGGGGGAAATCGGCCACAACGACATCCAAGTTTTTTGAGGCAAATTGCTTAAATCGAGGATCTTGTCGCACATCTTTATCGAAACGAATACACGGAATACACCAATCGGAACCCGAAAAAATAAGAAGAGTTGGTGGTGAAGCCTGACTTTGCTGGGCGCTGGTTGAAAACGACAGTGAGCAGAGGATAACTGTCACGACGAATATGCGCAAGGGTTCTACTTTAGGTGTTGAAAAGACCACATACAAATCTATTACTTCAATACTCCCATAAAAAGTTTTAGAAGATGAATTAGCAATGCTTTATATTGGGGAATAGCCATAAAAAAACCCCGACGAATGGTCGGGGTCGTATTAAATATTAATTATGCTGTTGCAAAACAGCGGTTAAGTATGGCGTTATATACTTTGCCAAACTTCCGGTAACACCACGCCTTTAGCTTTTCAACTTCATCGGCTATTAGCGATTTAATCGCTTTTATCAACTCTTTTTCAAAGAGGTGGCGATCAAAACTCACCTTTTTCAAGATGGTCTTTACGTATTCCAGCATAAACTTTGTAATTAAGTAAATAGAACGTTTTTATCCATAACGAATAATCAGGATCATCCGTATAAGACAGTAGAAAGATAGGAAATCTAA
>CBDUMS010000012.1:0-52411 GCA_965368405.1 uncultured Cyclobacteriaceae bacterium | reverse complement strand
TTTTTACCGAAGAAGCAATTGACGGGTAAAGAGGTAAATGCAGAAGAGCCGAAAGCTTTTGGTGGACTTATACCACCGGAGCATTATGCTAAATTCAACTATTCATATTGGAAGGATATGAATTCGGTTGAAGATTTATCGACAGCAGTCGCCGATGACTTTGAAAACCACTTTGGTAGAAAGTATCAGAATGTAGAAGCGATAAATATTGGGCCGCAAACCAAAACTGTTTTGGTTACCATGTCGAGTATCACCACCACCGCAAAGGGGGTGATCAAGAAATACCCCGATGTTGGCCTGCTTAAGTTAAGGTTGTTCAAACCTTTCCCGAAAAAATCTGTTATCGAAGCCCTTGAAGACCTATCGGGCGATGCTGTGATAGCCTGTGTAGAACGAAATTTCCTTGGTGACAATGAAGGGGCTATCATGCAGGAAATGCAGCGCGCGCTTTACGGCAAAAGCTATAAAATCTATGATTTTTATGCCGGCGTAGGGGGCAAAGATGTACCGCCTGTAACCATTGAAAAAATTCTCTATAAAATCAGGAATCGGAATACCGAGGGCATGGAGGATTTAAAGGAAGTGAATTGGATCGATATTGAACATTGAAACGATAAAGATGGAACCGTTAAATGATTTCGTAATAAAAGATGAAAAAGTTCATTCGGGAGCATTAAGCTGTCGCGGCTGCGGCTGGTCACTATTGGTTCGTCATCTGGCCAGTATTATGGGTGAGGAAACGGTTTATATAGTTCCGGCATCCTGCTTTGCTATTATCGCCGGGCCATACCCCATGAACGAACTAAAAGGCAGTGTGGTGCATACGGTTTTTGCGGCCGCGCCAGCAACGGCAACCGGTGTTAGGGCGTCATTAGACCGCCAGGGAAAAACCCATGTTCCGGTGGTTGTTTTAGCCGGAGATGGTGGCACGTTTGATATCGGGTTTCAATCGATGTCGGGGGCGGCTTCACGCGGTGAGAATATTCTTTATATTGTAAATAATAACGGTGCTTATATGAATACAGGCATTCAAACCAGTACCGCTACCCCTTACGGCGCAGTTACCACGACTAATCCCGGTATAGGATATAAGAAATCATGGCCCAAAGACTTGATGGGAATAGTGGGCGCTCATAATATCCCTTATGCCGCTACGGCTTCATTAGCATTTATGGAAGATATGCGGGCCAAAATGGTGCGCGCCAGAGATACTCATGGATTCAGACTGCTTATGATAGATGGGCCATGTCCACCGGGGCATAAAACCGACCCAGCGCTGTCAATCTCCATTGGAAGATTGGCCGTTGAAACAAAAATGTATCCGCTATTTGAGATAGAGCATATGAATTATAAGATCAACTATGTTCCAGAGGGTGATCATCCCGTTACGGATTGCATGAAATTACAAGGGAGGTTTAAGCACTTATTCAAGGCAGGGAACGAGGAGATTTTAAGGGATATCCAGGAGCATACCGATGATTCCTGGTCGCGGTTAGTGGCAATGGAGAAGATGAGTGAGGTGCTTATGGCATAGGCGAACAATGCGCTCTTATATGGGGAAATGGCGCATAGGTCATGTTTATGTATCTAAAACGATGTGCTTTCTGAGGTCTACTGCCTTTCGCGCATAAAGATTTTATGACTGCCGGCAGTTTTACGGTGGTAGTACATGATACTTTTGTCAACCGTAAGCGTTGGTGCTTCAACTAAACTGGGTACCGGTGCAGCAAAAAGTACCTTGGGTAGGCTAAAAATATCGTCTGTCGTATTTCTCACTGCGACACAAATTTCAAGTTCGGTAGTCGGTTCAATTATGCCTTTTAGATAGCGGGTATAATACAATTCCAGATTATCGCTACTGATACAGGGTGCATAATAAATATAATTGGTGTCGTTAATATTGGCTAGGATGCTCTCGGAATTGGCTAGGGTGGTAAAGCTTTTGGAGCCATTTTTCTGAGCGATTCCTAAGGTCGTTTCACATGGGCCAACGCAGCTGGTATTATCAAATCGGGCATTATTAAAGTATAAGAATTGGCCGTCTAGGCTAATTCCATGATCCATAATGAGCCATCCCGGTGTATTCATATTAAAATCACCTTCTACTCTGCCAATATCAGTGACTTCGCCATTGCTATAGCTGCCATGATGGAGGTTGTTTAACTCAGTTGGATAATTTCTACTTGAAGTCCAGTAAAAATTACCCTCGATATCGAGATCCGCGACAGCATCTAAATATGGAATAGTAGTTTGATTGGTTCCGTTGAGTTCACCGACATAGGTAAATCGTGTATCACTAACTCGTGTAGCGTAATAGAGTTTGGTACTTATGCCATCGTTTAAATTATTAAAAAAGAGGGTGGTGCCATCAGGAGAAATAAAGGGTTCCATGGCATCAAAGCTTAGGTCATCAATGATTACCTCCTTTTCTGGACCATAGCGAGGGTAGGCTGGTTCCACAAGTTCACCCTCGTTGGAGGAACAGGCCATGGGGAATAGGGTGGCTATAACGAGCCCATTGATGAGAAAAAATCCTAGTTTATAAGACATTAGTGTTTATAACGTTTTGTTTATGAGCTTGGTTACTCGATGAGAACCTTGACTTTGGGTTCGAAAACCCAGCACCCAGAACCTAGTACCCAATACCCAGAGCTTAGAACCTAAGCTACAGCCTCATCAACCATCTGAACACGCAAGGGAACAGTCGGTTGAGGAAGACAAAGAATGCCATGGTGGCGGGTTTGATAACGGTGGCTCTTTTCGATCGCACATTATTGGCGATTATACGCCCCGCAGCGGTTTCGCTTAGGGTAGGGTTGAGCAAGGTAGCAACCTTTGGAATACGCTCGGCGCTAATCGGGTTATTGGTGAAATAGGGTGAATCGACTTTACCCAATACAATATTGGAGACGGTGAAATTAGTTTTAAACAGATCGGCTTGCAAGGATTTACCAAAGCCAAGTAGAGCCCAACGCGTAGGGGTATAGCCGGTAGCCCCGGGAAATGAAAAATAAGCAGCGGCTGAGTTAATGATGATGAAATGGCCAGTGCCACGCTCCTGCATTTTGTCGTAGAACACTTTGCAGGTGAGTGCAGTGGCGATATAGGGAGAGTCCATCGTTTCCTTAAAGTGTGATGAGCTAGCCTCATTCAATGTCAGCCATTCACCAGCTCCGGCGCTATTGATAACCACATCGGGTAGCCCTTCGTTAGCAATAATCTCATTGGCAGTGGCTGCTACTGCTTGCTCATTGGTTAGATCGGTGGAATAATAGCTAACTCCTTTGCTTGACGAGTCTATTTCTGTAGCAGCTGCTTTCAGTTTGTCGCGGTTACGGGCTTGCAGGATGATGCGGGCACCTTGCTTATGCAATTCCTTGGCTGCCGCCTTGCCGATGCCGCTGGAGCCACCGGTGATGAGGATTAGTTTGTTGTTCATTATCCTATTTACTAATCGATTTATATTTATTAAGATGCAAGGATGCAGCTGCTTCAACTTCTGCGTAATTAGATTGCACCAGCCAATGACCACCATCTACGGCAATAAATTGGTAGTCGCCAGTCATATATTTTGCATTTCCTTCGGCTGCTACGGTTCCAACGGCAAGATCTCTATTACCCCAGATAAATAAGGTAGGGGTAGCTATCTCACCAAGTTTTGGCAGCTTCTTCTTGCGCAGGTTGGCGCGGTAATAATTAAGAGCCGCAGTAAGAGAGCCTTTGCGTCTAAAAATCGATAAGTAATGGTCCACTTCTTCTGTTGGACTACGTCGCCATAGTCTGCGAAAGCGTTTAAAATCGTTCTGGCGTAGGATTAATTCTGGTAACCAGGGAATAAGGAAGAACCCAATATAGCGGCTTTTCTTCTTTTGGACAGGATCTATGCGCAAGGCTTTGCCAAAGGCACGGTTATGCGGTACCGACATGGCCGTCCAGCTCAGGATATTTTCGGGATTATGATAAACGATATTCCATCCTATTGCTGCTCCCCAATCATGGCCGATCAGGTGAAATTTCTCAAACTCCAGGGCTGCCGCAATATTTAGGATATCGTCGCTCAGTTGATCAATGGTATAGTGCTTAACTCCTTTCGGACAGGCACCCTTGCTATAGCCGCGTAAATCGGGAGCAACGCAGTAGAATCCCTGTGTTGCCAGATGGGTCATTAGTTTGGTCCACATAAAGGATGATTCGGGAAAGCCATGCAATAGGACTACTAAGTCGTTTGATTTCTTGCCAGCCACCCGGCAATCGAACTCGAGCTCACCAATACTTATTGTTTTAAGTTCAATCATGATTTCTATGCGGTATCTTATATCAAGGCTTGCAGCCTATTATTAATTTTTTAAGATACAATTTTATTTTCACAGCTGGGAAGGCATACGCTTTGCCGACCGCGTCTTATTCTAGCTATTATGGCGCTGCAAGCTATGCGAAGGCATGGGGCTCTGATTTGGGAGTGACCGTGTCTAGCTTTCCAAAAGGTAGTGTTTACTCAGCTTTCTTTCTATTATTTAAGATTATAATGGTGATAATATAAATCAAAACGATTCCAAATGGAATGGCTATAAATCTATATTCGGGCAAGAGATACCAAAGTGTTAATACTAAAATGGTTCTACTCATGGTGTGAAAAATTCCAACCCAATGTTTTATAATCCAAGAAAATGGTAACCACATTAACCCAGTTAGAATCCCAACAGCCATGGGAAGTGAAGAATAGTCTACAAGGAAGAATGGGATAGCAATTGAATAGACAATAATGGCTTGTGCGGCGGTAAATAGGAAAAGTGTATCGAATTCATTTTTCGGTTTACTCTTATCTAGAAAATTTTCACCGGTAAACTTTGAGAGAAATAGTCCTAAGTATACAATGCTTCCAGTTCCAATAAAAATAGACCAGACTGCTACAAAATCGGAGAAAAAAATGCCGACAATTCCGATAATAGTCCAAACTATTAATCCGGCTAAAGGCGTAGCAAGGAATTTCTGATTGGAAAATTCAATTCGTTGTTCTTCTAGTGTTCTTTTCATTCGTTCGGTTTTCTCTAATGCCCCACACAATATAAATAAAAAACAATTGGTGGTCGCCTTCCCTGAATGACTATGCATCAAACACGTCAATCTAAGTACTCTTCATGCTATTAACACCAGTCTAAGGTTTAGCTAAAAGCGGTGTGTATACACTGCCTTAAGCGCTAAGCCACTTTGGGTAGTGTACCAGGACTGCAACGGATCATTTACCCAGTTATGGTTGTACACGAGAAAGATATCGCTGCCCGGTGTGATAATCCAACGGAATCGTGTATTCGTACCTAAAAGTCTACTTACGTCGTCGTACTGTACATTGGTAGAGAACGACAAATCTGGGGTGAAGTCAACCCCAAGGTCGATACGAAAAAGGTTGGTGTCGAAACCACTACCTTCCGCAGAAACCTTACTTAATCGGTATTCCGCGCCTAAATTAATGCCTGGAAAGGGTCGAAATTGAAACTCGAACGAATATCTATTAAGTGTCCCTGTCCAAAACCCTCCTGCATCATACCCGACCTCAAGAGATACCTTTCTAAAGGAAGCGGTACTTGCCCTAATCTCATAACGCCAATTCGAATACTCTCCCGGTTGAATGATTACTGTGCCATCGCGTAAAATGTCAAATTCCTCATCTAAAAACTCAAAATTCCGTGAGGTTTGAAGCTCAATCCTTTCGCCCGACTCAAATCGCACCTGCCCAAGTGTAAATCTCAAGTTTTCGGTTAATAGCTTATTATCCAGCGAGGCCAGATATTCATAAAAGATACCCCACTCAATAGAGCGTAGCACATCACTTTTTTCAAACAGCGGCTCATAACGAACGGCGGGTTGAAACCTCCGATAACCGTTTCTATTATTAAAGCCTACCGCCGGATCATAGCTACTACCAAATTCACGGTACGAAGCCCAAGCACTCCAGGGTTGGTTGGGGAAATTGATCCGCAAGCCGCGTGAGGTTCTATCCCAGGTTGTTGTGGAATCATTAAAGGGCGAGGCTTCGTTATGGCCTACTACATAGGCACTAAACTGGAAGACCTTGTCGCCAAATAATTTAGAGGTGGCCAGACTTAAATCTACCCCGAGGGTATGGCGTGCTTGTAGTGAGTCAATTAGATCATCGCCATGGGTATCGCGTCGCGTGTAGATTACGCCAACGGAGCTTTCCTTGCCGAAATCGAGCCGATAACGACCTACGGTGAAGTCTTCTACTTTTTGTTCTGCGGTGGCGGCGGTACGAACCTGGAGTAAATAAATATTGCTGTTGCCAACATTGCCAAACAGCCTTCCTCCCAAGGTAATCGGTGCCGGTACGCCACCACTTAGACCAATTCTTCGGCTAAAATAGGGATCTACATTACTTCTGGGGGCAAATTGAAGTGTTGATGACCCCTCCAGGAAAAAATCTCTTTTTTCCGGAAATCGAAGTGAGAAACGGGTAAGATTTATCTGCCGGTCATCGACCTCGGTCTGGGCGAAATCGGTATTATAAGTAATTGAGGCTTTAAGGCTTGAGGTAATATTATAGTTAATGTCAAAACCGAATTCCGCATTATTATTGGTTTCTAACTGTTCGGTATCTTCGTTTCTTGCCTCGCTTGTCGATACCAAACCATAGGGAACAACCTCTAGCCCCAGCCCTTGTGAAGGATCTTTAAGACCCCGCATAACGCCCGCATTTTGAGGTCGGGTTAAGCCCTGGTTCCGCATGTACCCAGTCCATAATAGTTCTTCGCTATTACGGCGAATGGTGCGTTGAAAGTTAATGCCCCATGAATCGTTCTTAGGATCGAAATTAAGCGATCGAAACGGAATTTTGATTTCAACAGACCAGCCAAAATCACCGATCTCCGTCCATGCTTTCCAGATACCATCCCAATCCTTATTCACTCTGCCACCGTTTCCAGAAAGCAAGCCGTCGCCACGAAGCGCATTAGGGTTTGTCTCAAAGAAGTAGCCGCGTCGCTTGTCATTAAAGGTGTCTAAGATGAACATAAACCGGTCGTCCGTATTCAAACCCTCGTCACGTTTTTTCTTAAAAGCTTTTATGCCTGAAGGTTCAGTGTCGAACAAGATAGCTGCGATATAGAGATTTTCCTCGTCGAAGGCAATGCGGAGTTCCGTTTTCTGAGAAGGATCACCACCTTCGATAGGCACCGTCATTTTAAAATCGCCGCTGGCAGGTTTTGATAGCCAAAATTCTTCATCCACCTTGCCATCGAGCACCAATTTAACCCCGTCAAGCGAATGGGCGGTAATTTCCTTTAACCCGGCATCAGATTGCGCATAGCCAGAATTAGCTAGGTAAAGTAAGCCCAAAAAGAGGGCGCAGATCTTAAAAATTAGTTTCATAGCGATGGCTTCAAATTTACTGAAACCACTAAGAATTGGGGTTACCATTTGTATAAAGGTGGGGGCTGGAGGCGCCTGCCCGCCTTTGGGGGAGACAAGAGACTAGATCGCCATTGGCAATTCTATGGTACCTCTAGTCTTCCTTCTTCGAGCTCCCGTCTTAGTTACCGCTTAAAACCTTAATCGCCTCAATAAAGGCATCGAGCTCTGTGGGTGTGGTATAGATATTGGGCGTAATTCGGCATCCTTTTACGCCAATACGATTGATGGCCACAGTCCATATTTTGTGTTCTTCTAAAAAGCGTTTAGATAACTCTTTTGGTTCAATACCATCGATACCGATGTTACCAATCGCACCATGGCGATCCATCTCCTTCGGTGTATTTACATTTACACGAGGCAAATCACGAACCCGCGAAGTCCAGTAGTTTTGAAGGTATTTTAGTCGTGCTTCTTTTCTTTCTATGCCTATCTTGTTCAGATAATCGATGGCATTAATAATCGCCAGATCGGTAGCCACCGGATGGGTGCCAATATGATTTAATCGGTAGATATCGTCGGGCTCTCGGGGTGATTCCGCAAATAAGGGTGTAAGATTCGACGCCTTACCCTTTTTCACGTAGAGGAACCCAGCTCCTAAGGGTACACTCAGCCATTTATGCAGACTGGTGCCGTAATAATCGCAGTCGAGGTCATTTATATTAAAATCTATTTGTGCAAAGGCATGTGCGCCATCTACCATTACTTCCACTCCCTTGGCATGGGCCATTTCACAAATCTTGCGAATCGGTAGTAACTGCCCCGTAATATTAACTATATGACAAACCATTAGTAGTCTGGTCTTAGCGGTAATAGCCGAAGCATAGAGATCGACGATCTCCGCATCATCCTTGGGGTGGTTGGGCAGCGAAACTCGTTTTGCGGTAATACCATGCCTCGATTCCATTAAAGTGAATTGGTTAAGCATGGCACCGTAATCCTGTTCTGCCATTACGGCTTCATCGCCTGCCTGCCAGTCGATACCAGCAATTACAAGATCTAGTGATTCGGTAGTGTTACGGGTAATTACCAGCTCTTCGGTGGAGCAACCGGCCATTTCTGCCAGCATAGCCGCACTTTTTTTCCTGTTTTCCCATTGCACGGTGCGCATATAGTATGAGCCTTGTAGATTTACCTCACGGATATGATTTATGTAATGATCTAAAGTTTCCTGGGGAAGAATACAGTAATAACCATTTTCGAGATTGATATACTCGTCTTTAAGCTTATAGCCTTGTCGGATTATCGTCCAGAAATCTTCGTCTGCAGCAATCGCTTGCGGTGATATTCCTTGAAATGGGGCAATCATTTTATCGAGGTTAATAAGCGAAAGGGGCAGGCCAACGCTCATTAACGACATATTCTTCAGGAAGTCTCGCTTTTTCATAAGTCACAAGTTACTTAATTCAGTTGGCTTTTGCTACGCTAAAACCTCGAACCCAAGCAGGGTAAAATCATCATCATAAGTAGGATTACCACTGAAGTCACAGCCAAATTGATGCAGCTTCTGGAAAAGTTGCTCCAACGGGATTTCCTGATTTCGACTTAAAAAGGACATAAAATCATCGGATTCGATCATTTTGTTCGTATCGTCTTTCACTTCTATAATAGCATCCGTATATAAAATCAGCTTGTCGCCTGGGTGTAGCTCAATTTCTTTTTCTTTAAACTCAACAAGGTCATTTTTAAATACACCTACCAGGCTACCGCGAGTTTGCAGAGAGATAAGCTCATTCGTAGCAGGACGAATGATAAAACCAGGTGGGTGTCCCGCTTGCGTATAAGCTAGGAGGTGCCGTTGCGCATCGTAGATAGCATAGAACATAGTAATAAAGGCTCCTGACGGCATTTTACTAACAAGTTTTTCATTGGTTCGCCGTACGACTTGCGCTGTAGATAGTTTGCCCAGAGCCGCCTCTTTAAACGCAAAGGAGGTCATAAAGGTGAGTAGAGCAGCTGGAATGCCGTGGCCCGTTACATCGGCAATCATGATACCGTAAACATTGTCTTTTATTTCAACGACATCGTAATAGTCACCACCAATGCGGCCCATGGGGGCATAAAATGCACTAAAGCTTACTTTTTCATTGGTTGGCATCTCAGACGGTAGGATGAATTGCTGTGCTCGGCTGGCCTGATCTAACTCCTTACTAATGCGATCTCTGAATTCTTCTAAATCCTTATTTGCTGCTTCCAGATTTCTCTTGGTTTCTTTTGCCTCAGTGATATCCGATTGTATTCCAACGTAGTGGGTTACCACACCTGCTTTATTCTTAAGTGGAGTGATAGACAACCGATTCCAGAAAGGTGTACCATCTTTTTTGTAATTAAGTAGCTCTACTGTTGTTTCCTCGCCTACTTCGATCGCCTTTCTAAGTATATCAACCTTGGGTTGCTCGGTATCTTTGCCTTGTAAGAAACGACAGTTCTTGCCAAGTACCTCTTCGATAGTATAACCTGTTAATTTTTCAAACCCCTTATTAATATAGATTAATGGTCGCCCTTCCTCCAGCATCGAGCCAATGGTAATTCCCTCTGAGCTGGAGTTAGCAGCCTTTTCTAGGAGGCTAAGAATTTCTGTTGGGTTATTTTTTTTACTTAGGGACATTTATACGAGGCAATATACAAGAAAGAAATAGTTTAGAGAACGTGATCTGAGTTGTGTGGTTAAAATAGGTGACGGGCTGTAGAAGTATAGGTCCATTGGGGTGGGTGAGTTGAAGCCTACCTATCGGTATGGTTGAAAGGTTTATACAGCTTTCAGGAAATATAGATAATTTAGCTAAACCCATTATCAATCTATAAGCCTAATGAAATATCTTATTTCTTTACTTGCACTCCTCGTTTGTTTTTCGGTCAAAGGCCAGGACTCAACGGCCATTGATAAAATATTTGCTGAAATTGAGCGGATTGAACATCAGTATAGTCCAGATGATGGCTTCCCTCGCAAACATCCGCAGAAATTTAGCTATAAAACCCCTGAGCAAGATATTGCTCAAGCAGCCGAATATCAAAAGCAGATCACTTTATTGCAAGCATTGTCCAAGACTGACTTATCGCGACAGGAGCAGATTAGCAGAGATATTATGCTATTGCATTTGAATGATAAAGTGAGTGCTGTAAAATTCAAAACCTATCTAATGCCCTTCAATTCGGAAGGGGGATTTTATAATAGGGCTGTTTTCTTTCTATCCCGCTTGCCTTTTAACACCGGTGCCGATTATGAAGCCTACCTCAATTGGTTGCCTTCTTATGCAGCCTTTCTCGAACACAAGCAGGACTTGCTCCGTCAAGGGATCAAGAAGAATATCATGCGGCCAAAGGTAATCGTGAAGAATAATATCGATCTTTTAGCGCTTTGGGTAACCGACAATGTGGAAGATCACCCTTTTTACAAGCCATTTGCTACAATGCCTGAATCGATTTCTGAGGCAGATCAAAAAATGTTGAGAAGCAGAGCCAGTAAGGTGATTGGTGAGTCAATTCTGCCGGCATATATGGGCCTCAATGCCTTCCTGAAGGAAGTCTATCTTTTTGCCAGCCCTGAAAAGGAAGGCATAAGCAATATCAGCAATGGTCGAGCCTATTATGAAGATCGAATCCGCTTCTTTACCACCATGGACATGACACCTGATTCGGTATATGCTCTAGGGCTGCAGGAAGTGGCAAGAATAAAAAGTCAAATGCAAAAAATAATTGCTGACTTGAATTTTGAAGGTGATTTTGCAGCGTTTATAAAGTTTCTGCGTACCGACCCGCAGTTTTATGCGAAAACGCCTCAAGAGCTTTTGAATAGAGCGGCCTGGCTAAGCAAGAAAGCCGAAGGGCAGTTACCACCGCTATTTTCTAAATTATACTCCTTGCCCTTTACCGTAGAGCCTGTTCCTGATGCGATCGCTCCTAACTACACCGGTGGCCGCGCCGTACCGGGCGACAGAAAGGCTAACCGAGCGGGTATTTATTGGGTAAATACCTACGATCTGCCCAGCCGCACATTATACACCTTGCCGGCGTTGACTCTGCACGAAGCGGTCCCTGGTCATCACCTGCAAATGGCCTTGTCATCGGAATTGGAGGGGCTACCAGACTTTAGAAATTACTATTATATCAGTGCCTTTGGCGAAGGTTGGGGGTTATACTCCGAATATCTTGGCGAAGAAATGGGTATGTATGAGACTCCCTACGATTTGTTTGGGCGCTATACCTATGAAATGTGGCGTGCTTGTCGCCTGGTGGTTGATGTTGGGCTGCATTACAAGGGATGGTCGCGCCAAGAGGCTGTTGATTACCTGGCTGGCAATACCGCCCTTTCTATTCACGAAGTAAATACCGAGATCGATCGTTACATTGGTTGGCCGGGACAAGCTGTAAGCTATAAGATTGGTGAGCTCACGATTATAAGGCTACGCAAGGAAGCGACTAAGGCTTTGGGAGACAAATTTGATATTCAAAAATTCCATGCACTGATCTTGAAAAATGGCTCAGTGCCATTGCCGGTTTTAGAAGAAGAGGTCAATGCCTATATAAAGTCTTCGAAATGAGTTATTCATACCTGAGGGCCTTTGTTGGGTTCGCTAGAGCAGCCTTGATGGCTTGATAGCTCACAGTAATTAAGGCAATAAGGAGGGCAATGGAGCCTCCAATAACAAAGCTCATAACCCCAACGCTGGTCTTGTAGGCGAAGTTTTGTAGCCACCAATTCATTAGTAGAATTACTGCCGGTATTGCAATAACTAATGCTATTAAGATAAGTTTTGTAAACTCTCGGGATAGCAGTACTACGATAGATGGTACGGTTGCACCTAAGGACTTTCTTATGCCTATTTCTTTTGAGCGTTGTTCGGCAATAAATGTGGCAAGACCAAGGAGCCCCAGACATGCGATAAATATGGCCAGTGTGGTGAAGATTATAAAAATTTTCCCAAAACGTTGTTCAGCTCGAAACTGCGATTCAAAATTTTGATCTACAAACGTATAATCGAAGGGCTCGTCTGGTGCCATCTCATTCCATACGGCTTGAATATCTTCAATTTTTTCATTGATATTACCTGCTGTTAATCGTACTGGTATTAGGTTGCCAAAGTCGGCTAAGAAAATCACCAATGGCTCTATTTCGATTTTTAGTGATGAGTAATTAAAGTCTTCAACGATTCCAATAACTTCATAATATTGAAGAGCCCCTTCTTCTGCTGGTTCTGCGAATTTATTTCCTTCATAGGTTGTCCAGCCAAATGCCTCCATGCCTTTTTTATTAATCACCACGGCATTAGAATCTGACGGGAAGTCTTTTGAAAAATACCTCCCTTGATGCAGCTCAATACCGATTGTTTTCAGGTAATCTTCATCGGCATAGATTTGAGAAAAGAGTAATCCTTCCTCTTGCTTTCCATTGGGGAAGTATACACTATTACTGTATACATGAGGAGGGACATAATTGGCTACACCAACATTCTCCACAATGCTTAAAGCCTTCAATTTGTTCTTAAAGGATTGTTTTGCATCGCCAAGAACTCTGGTATTATCAATAACCAGGAGGTTTTCTTTATCAAACCCCAGGTTCTTTTCCTGTACCATTCGTAATTGCTTGTAAATTACCAGTGTGCTAACAATCAATGAAATAGATATTGTGAACTGTAGGACAACCAAGGTGCTTCTTATCCAGCCACCTTTTGCACCTTGTCTTATTTTGCCCTTCAAAACATCTGTAGGTTTAAAAGAGGTTAGGTAGAAGGCAGGGTAGCTTCCAGCGAGCAGTCCTACCACAAGAATAATTGAGACGATTGTAATGATGAAAACCGGCGAGGTAATAAGACCAATTTCCAGACTCTTGTTGGTAATCTGGTTAAAAGATTGCATAGCCACAGCAAGCAAACCAACCGCTACTAACGAGGAAATCAAACTAAGAATTAATGATTCCACTAAGAACTGGCTCATCAATTTATTTTTATGAGCGCCAACCGTTTTCCGGATACCCACCTCCTTGGCTCTACCCGTCGCTCGCGCGGTAGACAAGTTCATGAAATTAATACAGGCAATGACGATAATAAATATTGAAATTGCACCCAGAAGATAGACATAGGCAATGTCTCCTGATCCCTCAATATTGCCGTCTGTTCTCGAAAAAAGACGAATATCGGTCATTGGCTGGAGCTTATACGCGTAATCACCCGTGCCACTATCGCGCCACTCTTTTAGGGTAGAGCCCAAGAATTGCTCTATCTCAGGACCAACATATTTATCAGATAAGGCGAGTAACGAGGAGTTTACTACTTCCGGATCAGCTCCTTCATTAAGCTTAATATAGCTGTATAAACTATTGCTCGTCCATTGCGTCCTTCTGCTATAATCCCAGGAGGTCATTGATAAGATCATATTAAAGGTGAAGTGAGAATTGGAGGGTGGGTTCTTCATAATGCCCACTACCTCGCAGTTTGTTTTATTGGAACCCATTACGAGCGATTTCCCAATTGGTGATTCTGCATCACCTATCTCATATCCAAAGTATTTTCTGGCCGTGTTTTCGGTAAGAACAATCTGATCGGGTTTATTCAGAATATTATTCGGATTACCCTCGATTAGTTCAAAAGTGAAGAAACTAAAAAAATTGGAATCTGCGAGTAAGAGTTTCTCTTCGGTGTAAATTTTATCATCGTTTCTAAATACCACATCACGCCAAAGGTTTATGCGAATGGCATCTTCTACTCCGGTCAATTCTTCCAGGCTTGCAGCGGCAACTGGAGCACAGGTATTTGCTCCAACAATGGGTTTGCCTTGTAGCATCGCTTCAAGGTAAATTTGATGAATCCGGTCTGAATCATCATGAAATTTATCATAACTCAACTCATCGAAGATGAAAAAAGCAATAAGAAGGCTTATGGCTATCCCTATGCTCAGCCCCGCAATATTGATCGCCGAGTAGAATCGCTGTCGAAAAAGGTTACGGATTGCAATCTTTATATAATTTCTGATCATTGTCTTTACTTAACACCTAAATACATGATGATGATACTCCGCAATAGGTTGCATCTGTCATGCTTCTATCTATAGGTTAGACATCTATTGAATCCTAAATGTTACACTGAAAAGGCAAATGCTGAATTCGAGGTCGAATCGTTTTGCCACTCGAAAAGGGATTGATAGAAAGGTAAGGGGTAAGTGCTAGTAAACGATAAGCTATTCGGGCAGTAATACTCGGCCACTTAGTTCTGCAGCCAATTGTCCGTTTTCTCTGACCATTTTTCCATTCACCAAGACTTTATCAAACCCCGTTGCCAATTGGTGTGGCTCTACATAATTTGCCGTTGCTTTTACTTTCTCGGGGTCAAAAATGATAATGTCAGCTTTTTTGCCAACTTCCAAAACACCACGATCCGTTAAATGCAGAATTTCAGCGGCATAGGAAGTCATTTTTTGCACCGCTTCTTCTATGCTCAAAATAGGGTCTTCTACAACATAACTTTCAATAATCTTAGCAAATGTACCATGGCCACGCGGGTGAAAACCCGTCTTACTGCCATCGGAACAAACACCAACGATAGGGTCTTTTAATAAAGTCTCTTGAAGCTCCTTATCCATTACAAAATAGGCCGCCGATGAGCCTTTAGGACCAACATCTTCTATTAAGAATTTCTCAAAGGGCTTACCTGCTGCAGCGGCTGCTTCGGCCAAGGTTTGTCCTTTGTAGGGGTCTGAGCCTAATAATGTTGCTTCTGGTCCATTACGGAAGTTTACCTTATTTCTAATATAAGTTTCTAACTCACTTCTTCTTTCTCGTTTGGCGATTTCAAATTGCTCAGATGTTTTAGACCAGTCTGGAAAAACAATCGATATTCCTGTGTAGCTTGCCATATAAGGGTATACATCAGCAGTAAGTTGTATACCAGAGTTTCTAATGTGCTTAATGGTATCTAAAATTTCTTGTGCGCGCTCTTCTCCTTTTCCGAATACCGATTTTAAATGTGCAATATGAACGCGAGCATATTTACCTTGCCGGCTTAATTCCTGGATAGATTCCATGAGCACCGTATCGTCCTCATTGCGCATATGACTCATAATGATTTTATCTTGTTCGCCCACAATTTTGGCTAGGGCTACCAATTCGCTTTCTTCGGCATAAAGACCTGGTGCATATTCTAAGCCTGTTGAGAACCCAAAGCAGAATTTCAGCTGCTCTCGTAATAGCTCTTCTAAGCGTTCTAATTCAATGGGAAGAATCTCTGTTTTTACCCCAATATTAGAAATTCTGCGCAAAGTCCCATGTCCTACGAACTCCATAATATTTACACCTAAATTTTGGGCATCTACCAAATCTAAATAGGTTTTTAAATCCTTAACATTTGGGCTTGAGCCATCTTGCCCTAGTACAATGCTGGTAACGCCCATGGCTAAAAAGTTTTCAAAATCCGGGGTTTTTAAGGGGTTGCCGTGAGCATGTAGGTCGATAAAACCGGGGCTCACAAATTTCCCTTCTGCATCTACCGTTTCGCCAATTTCTAAATCGGGATTTGATATTTCACCGATATAAACAATACTATCTCCCTTAATATAAATGTTAGCTGAAAAGGCTTCTTTACCTGTTCCATCGAGAACATTACCATTAACGATTGCAACATCTACTGACTTGAAAGATGGTTCAAGTTCGGTAGTATTGTTCGTGCAAGCGATAGCAACGAATAGAAGTAAAACAAGTATCGTACTTTTTATTACCGTTCTAATGTAGTTAAAGGTTGGGCTCATGTTTAATATTTCGTTTTGCTCTTCAATAAATTAAGATATAGTTGTTCAACCTTATCCCTTGCCCATGGTGTTCTCCGTAAAAACTTAAGGCTCGACTTAATGGATGGGTCGTTTTTGAAGCAATTGATATTAATCTTCAATGCTAACTGCTGCCAACCGTACTTTTGCTCTAGTACTTCGAGTATCGTTGCTAGTTTCACCCCGTGTAGCGGGTTATTGGGTTGCTCTTCTGGTTGAGTATTTTCTTTAGCCATTTAGATAATATAGTGTTTTTTAAAGTGCCTGAAAACTTACTTATTGGAATGAAGACCGATACGGTTACCCTCAGAATCAATAAATTGAGCGAAGAAACCAAATTCTCCAATATCAGTTTTTGGAAATAGGAGTTTACCGCCTGCTTCTTCGACCCGCGCTGCTTGGATTGCTACATCTTCACAAGAAAAGTAAATTACGGTTCCGTCGGCACTTGGTTTGCTGTCAGCTGAATGAATCAAGCATCCTGTTGAGCCTATTAGATCGGGAATTCCGAACATATACATTTTACTATCAGGCATTTCAATGAATTGAAATTCTAATTCAAAAACTTTGGTGTAAAAATTTTTAGCCCTTTTAAGGTCAGCTGTGGCAATCTCAAGCCATTGTACTGGATTTTTCATACTCATTTAATTTTTAGTTCATAACGGGATAAGTGGAGCTTAGCGGTCTTTAATGAGCTAGCTCTCTTCCCCAAAGTGTATAAAGTTAAATAATTAGATTATCAATCGCTTACGACTCTCAGTGTGCCAAGTTTTCAAACCAAACAGAGCATGCATTGTGCTCTTTATCACTCCTCCATAAAACCCGGCCAATTTCCCATATACGTTAAGAAAGCCTCGCCGAGGCCTTCCTTTTGTAAATAGGCTCGGGATACCGGTAATTGAACCGCTTCGAAAGAAGGGTTTGCAGCTACCTGTTTCGGAAAATCGTGGTGTAGAATAGCGCCCCTGCCTATCGTTACGAAATCAACGCCTGCCGCCATGATCTTATTTACTTCGGCGGCGGTGTAGATTTTGCCAGCCACAGTTAGGCGTACTTTGCCATAGTCTAGTTCCGAAAAGTGTTCAAGTAGGGTTTTTCCTTTATAAGCCTCGTCTTCTGGTTCTTTAAAGCAGTCCCATAGTGAGATATCAAGGAAATCAACTTTGCCATCATGGATTACTTGCTCAGTAATTGTTTTAATCTCACCAAGCTCCATCCCGAAGCGTTCCGGCGATAAGCGGAGGCCAAGCAGAAATTGTGGTCCACAGGCTGCACGGATACCATCGATGATTTCGAAGGTGAGTCGGGCTCGATTTTCTAGTGAGCCACCGTATTCATCGTCTCGCAAATTATACTTAGAACTTAAAAACTGGCATAAAATATAACCGTGGGCACCATGGATTTCTACGCCATCATAGCCGCTCTCTTTAGCCCGAACAGCGGCCGTTATAAAGTTATCGCGAAGCTCATGCACTTCGGCTAAGCTGAGGGCTCGTGAGCCAGACTTGTCATGAGCCGATGGTGCTACAGGTCCGCTAGCAACCAATTCTTTCGGTGAGCGGATCCCAGCATGAAAAATTTGAGCTACCGCCAGGCTACCTTCCGCTTGAATTGCAGCTGCTAATTTTCTATGTCCTGCAATCTGATCGTCGTTAAAAATACCCAGCTGACCAGGAAAACCTTTGCCGTTCGCTTGAACATGGCTGGCGCAGGTCATGGTAAGTCCGAAACCACCTTTGGCACGCATTACAAGCCAGTTGTATTCATCCTCACCCAGTGTGCCGTCTTCATGGCTTTGGGTATTAGTCATTGGTGCCAACATGAAGCGGTTTTTCATACTTGCGCCACAAGGAAAACTAAGGGGTTCAAATAGGGTGTTCATTAAGCTCTGGATAAGTTATTAATTAATCAACATCGATAATCTGCGCAATATTATATTCCTTTTAATAGTCTACCCAACAAATCAGCTCCTGTAATAATCTTTTTAGAATCTTGCGTCCATATTAAAACAACATCCTTTTTTAGTGGCATATCTGAGTGATCATGAATATCTTCTCTTAATTTCTCAATACTAGCGCCAAGGGTTATATCAATATCATTATAAACAATTGGGAGATGGCAATAGTCTTGTATGTCGGTACTTTCTTGGTCTAATAACATAGATCTTAAAAAACCATCGGCATCCAGAACTATAATGGGTTCGTCGCTAGCGTTAATTAAGACTACCCATTTTTTATGGGATTTATTTATTGCCTGAATAAATGGGTCGCTGGAAAGAGCCTCAAAATCAGGAAAAATGACGGCGCCATTATCAGTGGAAACCTTAATGATACTTTTTGGGTCTAAAGTTTCACCCTCCTGGGCTAGTGTAATATCATCTAATTGCAAGAAATTTATGGCTCCAGTTCCCTCTACTTTATCGATTTCGGAGGTTGAATCAATAATGTGCTTTTTTAGTAAAAGCTTAATGTATTTTTCAGCAAATAGATGGACAGACTCCTTTCCTAACCAGGCATCTAAAAACATGGCCGAAGGTTTTGCAACGGGGTATAAGATGAATTGATAAAACTTTAGAACAGGAGATAACAGGGAGGCCATTCGTAAGGCATTTCTGGAGAAATACGCTTGTGGAATTATCTCACCGAAGAATGTTATCACTACGGTAGAAAAGGCAAATGATGCAACCCCTACGAGTACTGAATCTGATAATAATGTAAGAAGTACATTGATACCCACATTACCCCAGAGGATGGTCGTTAGCAAAAAATTAGAGTCTTGCCGTAAGGCCAACACCTTACTAGCTCCACCAGCGGGATCTTCATCTGCTTCCACTTCAAGACGAAGTCTGGTAAGGCTGAAGAAGGCAAGATTTAGACCGGAAAACATGGCAGATTGTGTTATGCAGAACAATATTCCCAGCCAAATGAAGAGTGAATTCATGTTAATTAATTGAACTAATAAACGTACTTAACCTCAAACTTAAATCTATATTAAATTTCTGTACTGGAATGGTAACACTATTTTTTATAAACTCGGTATCATGAGTAGATCTTAGTTTACTTTATTTCTCAACGGGCAATACGCCGAGATACTGCTATTGAAGATGCATCTTATCAAAGAGGTCGTGTAGAACGGTTGTGGCCAACTAGCAAATTACTTTATCCTCCTTGGCGCCTCATATTCAACATTTTAAAGAATTTTTGATATAAAAAGACAAATAAACTTGACATAATGAATAGTGTTATTATATTTGTGTCAAATAAACTTTACAAAATATCAAAATATACTGACATATGGAAAATCAGAATTGGAACACAGAAGTTAAAAAGAACACGATAAATCTGGCGATTTGGACAATGGCCTGGATGCTATCATTGGCTTTGGCAACCTTTGGCCCCATCTTTTTTTGGGTTGGTGCGGATGGGCTAACCATCACAGCCATTATCATCACCAGTTTATTTGGTGTAGGAGTAATTTTTGCAAACATCAGGCATCTGAACGGTCTAGATGAACTTCAAAAGAAAATACAGCTGGAGGCAATGGCGCTCGCACTTGGTGTTGGCGTAATTGGTGGCCTAAGCTACTCCCTTTTAGATACCACTAATATTATTTCACAAAATGCCGAAATCTCATATTTGGTGATCATAATTTCGATAACATACATGGCTGCAATACTCGTTGGTCAAAAAAGATATAAATGAAGAATTCATTAAAAGTACTTCGAGCCCAGAACGATTTAACCCAGGCAGACCTTGCAGTTAAATTAGAAGTTTCGCGGCAGACGGTCAACGCTATTGAGAAGGGCAAATTTGATCCAAGTTTACCCTTGGCGTTTAAAATCTCAAGACTATTTCAGTTGCCCATTGAGGAGATCTTTGATGGAGAGTGATGTGGTAAGAATTATTGCATTCAGTTCAGAATTAAGATAGTGGAGAGGGCTTGGCCATACAAAATTTGGCTTTTCAGATTCCTTCGCTTTTCACTTAGGTTACAGTTTTGGGCGATCTATGACATTCACTTGAATTAGCTTCAAATTGCCAGTAGGTTAGCCTTAGAGCTACCGCTTATCACAACCTTATTCATATTAATTCATGATATGCTTAAGTTTCATTTCTCAAAAAAGAATGTCATCATGATAAAACTCAAAACACTTGCAATCCTCGGCCTTAGTTTGGTCCTCGCTTTACCCTTGCCAGCGCAGAAAAAGAAGAAAAAATCTTCTTCAGAATCAACTACGCCTGCTAAACCCAAAGAAAAATCACCTTTTAAAAAGTATAACGAAGTTATTACGGCCAAGGCAATTAGTGATGATGGTTTGTTTTCCGTACACCAGGTAGGGGATAAGTATTATTATGAAGTGCCTTTTAACCTTTTGGATAAGGACATGCTATTGGTCACAAGAATTTCTAAAATTCCAGAAGGATTAGGAGGTGGATATGTGAACGCTGGATCTAAAGCTAACGAGCAAATCGTTCACTGGTCGCGTGTACAAAATAGTATCCATCTTAAGTCCATATCCTATAATAGTGTAGCCGATGAAGAATTACCTATTTTTCAATCGGTCAGTGATAATAATTATGCGCCTGTAATTGCCGCCTTCAAGATAGAAGCTTTTAATGCGGATTCATCAGCAGCAGTAATTGAAGTAAACAATCTTTTTCTTACCGATGTTCGCGCCATCAGTGGTCTTTCGGAGCGCTTACGGAAGATGTACAAGGTTCGTAGTCTCGATAAATCACGTAGTTTTATTAACAGAATGCAGAGTTATCCGCAAAATGTTGAGGTCCGACATGATATGACATTCTCAGCAACAGAACCTCCTGCACGATCTAGAACGGGTACTATATCATTGCAACAGAGCCAGTCGATGTATTTACTCCCTGCAGAACCTATGCAACCGAGATTACACGATAAACGTGTAGGGTGGTTTACCATTCGTCAAATTGATTATGGTTCGGAGGCCTTAAAGGCAGATCAAAAAACTTATATCCGTCGTTGGAGGCTGGAGCCCAAAGATCCAGCGGCTTATGCACGCGGAGAATTGGTTGAACCAGTAAAACCAATTATATACTATCTCGATCCTGCGACACCTGAAAAATGGCGTCCATACTTCCGCCAAGGAATAGAAGATTGGCAAAAGGCCTTTGAGGTAGCAGGATTTAAAAATGCCATCATCGCAAAAGACGCCCCCACTAAGGAGGAAGATCCTGATTGGAGTCCGGAGGATGCCCGATATTCTACCGTTCGTTATGTAGCAACCACTACGCGAAATGCTATGGGGCCCAGTGTGAGCGATCCGCGATCGGGCGAAATCATTGAAAGCGATATTGTTTGGTATCATAATCACCTGCGTTCATATCGTAACAGGTATTTACTTGAGACGGGTGCTGCCAACCCTTCGGCCAGAACCTTGAATACGCCTGATGCTGAAATTGGAGAAATGATGCGTATGGTTATTGCGCACGAAGTAGGACATGCTCTTGGCTTACCCCATAATATGAAGGCTAGTTATTCCTACCCAACAGATTCATTGCGATCAGCCACCTTTACTCAGAAATGGGGCCTGGCAGCAACCATTATGGACTACACCCGATATAATTATGTGGCCCAACCGGGTGATGAAGGTGTACGATGGGTACGTATGTTAGGTCCATACGATGAATATGCTATCAACTGGGGCTATCGATATATTGCCGATGCAAATTCTGCGGCCGCCGAGAAGCCAACACTTAATGCTTGGATTAATGAAAAGGCTGGCGACAATCGTTACCTCTTTGGAGGGAGCAATCGCTTCGACCCAAGCTCACAGACCGAATCGGTAGGAGACGATCCTGTGAAAGCAAGTACCTACGGACTGAAAAATTTAAAAATTGTAGCACCTAACCTGGCTAAATGGACGGCGACACCCGGTGAAGGGTATGAAGATTTGGCTGAGCTTTATGGCGAGCTAATTGGCGTATGGTCGCGCTATGCCGGTCATGTGGTAACCAATATCGGTGGTGTCTATGAGCATTTTATTACAGTAGATCAAGAAGGAGTAACTTATTCGCATTTACCTAAAGCAGAGCAAGCACAAGCCATGAAATTTTTAACGGATAATGTTTTTACAACTCCGAAATGGTTAATTCAAGATGAAATTGTGAAGAATGTTGGGCCGGCAGGAACAGTAGATGTAATTCGCAGAATGCAGGTTCGTCAATTAAACAACCTTCTTAATACCACTAGATTAGAACGAATGATCGATAACGAAGCACTTAATGGCAGTTACGCTTACAGCTTAACTACTATGCTTGCCGAGCTAAGGACTGGTTTGTGGTCTGAATTAAAAGGCTCCAGAGCGATCGATCCATACCGTCGAAATATCCAGCGCGCCCATGTGGTAAGATTGGGAGAGCTCATGAATGATGATTCTGATCCTCGTTCAGACGTTAATGCAGCAGCAAGGGCTGAACTTCGAATTATCCAGCAAAATGCACGCAATAAGGCATTAAGTTATCGAGCAGGAATTATGCGCTATCACCTTCAGGATGTAGATGCACTGATAACAGAGATGTTTACGGCCAATACGAATTAAATTGCTGTCTTTTTTGGTTGGTAGAAGGTGTTAATCGCTGATATTTGTTTTTAGAAGATTATGTTCGATTTTATAAATATTGCTCCACTCAAAGTAGAGGCCTGCTTAATTGCTATGCTCTGTGGCTTTGCAATTGGCTTCGAACGACAATGGTTTGGTAAACCTGCGGGCATTAGAACCAGTATTCTGGTATGTCTTGGTGCGTATTCGTTTATTGCCGTAGCTTCCTATTATCAACCCGATGCTGGAGCGGTGAGAGTTCTTGGCCAGATGGTAACAGGTGTTGGCTTTTTGGGCGCTGGGATGATGCTCTCTAAAGAAGGCAGCGTTGTTGGCGTAACCTCTGCAGCGACCATTTGGTTAATGGCAGCAATAGGCAGTTTAGTGGGTTTCGATCATTACATTGCCGCATTATTTTTAACCGGGATAACTCTTTTTGTTTTGATAGGCATAAGTTTTCTAGAACGCTCGTTTAAGAAATTGCGACGCGGCGTCCATAAGCTAACTTTCGAGGATCAGGATAAAGAAGGTTAAGCGTTGAAGAGGCCTATTTTAAAGAGGGTATAGTCTCTTCTAGCTCAAAACTGGTTTGATTTCGGCTAAGATAATTTTGGTAAGGAGGTGTAGACAATTGACTATTGATGCTAATTAAATTTATATACAACTTATACACGGAGGCATTTAAATCGATTTTTTTGAGGCTAAGCTCCGTTCGGAATTCTTGAAGTTCTATGAGAATATCCATTGCGTCTGTATTGCTCTCTGAGGTAAAACTGTTCTCGTTATAGTTAGCCAACTTTGTTTCCACCATTTCATATTGCTTGATAAGGGCACTTAGTTTTGCGTAAAGTTGGTTTATGTAAATTTCCAAATTATGCTTTTCCAGGGCAGCCTCTTGGGAGTCTTCAAGCATTTCAAGCTTTCGTCTTTGAAGATCGGGTTTGTCAGGGTTGGTTATTGGTAGTGATAAACCGATTTGCATTCCAAGATTTTGCCCAAAATTATTGTCTTCATCTTCCCGATATTCGGCCTGAACATAACCAATATTACTAAAACTTTCTTGTTGCTTGATTTTATATTCTGCAGCGGCAACGGCCTCTTTCTGCTGCTCATTTCGAATCGCAAGATTGTTAGTTGCGTCCATAACATCATGCTGATCGAGCCATGCTTTAATAACTGAAACAGGTATTAATTCGTTAGCATCCCAACGAATATCGCCTCCGAAAGCATAAGTCTGCCTTATTTGTTCTTCGAGTGCGGCCCTTTCTAAAAGGATAGTTTCGTATTCAAGACTGCTCTTAAAATTTGCTTTATCTGTTCTTATGAAGTCTTTTATTGTTCCATTCGAAGGTTGAGATTTAAGCAATTCTAAGATGTTATCAGTAAATGAGATATTTTGGTTAACAAGGGATAGGTTTTCTGTGAGTCGCCAATGTTGTATCATGAGCTCATACCTGCCCAGTAATACTTCCTCTAAGTTAAGCAAGTAGGATATTGACAATTGCTCATTAAGCTCGTTACGATAATTTTTATTAGCTGTCCGCTCAAAAGGATTAAGCGGGCTAAACCGAAGTCTGTAATCACCAAAACCTTCCTCAAAGGTTCGTACCCTTGCCCTGAATTCTACTTCTCTCAGAATAGGTGACTTAAAACCATTTTCATTGACGAATTCCTGTCGCTCCTTAAAAAATTGCAGCTCGGTATCTGAGACGGAATTCGACAGGTAGCCTTCCATTGTAAATTGCGCCTGAACTTCCTGATTCAAAAAGACGGCCACAAATAATATAATTGTGCCTAATCTCATTTATTGTAATGTCGGGTAAACAAATACTTGCTCTCCATAAAGAAAGTTATTCTCTTTTGGAAGTTCTATAAAAATCTCTTTTCCTAATAGTTCTGGTGCATTAATGGGTCTTGAGGGATCTTGATAGCCAACAATTCTTGTTCCAATTTCTAACACTTTACCAGCAGTATTATAGTCTCTTGTAGAAGATTCTATGAGAACGTTATCACCTGGATTAATCACATATTGTGAAGAAACATTAATAAAGGCCTTAATTAATGATGGCTGTAATTCGTAAAGTGAAATTATAGTTTGATAAGGAGGCACTATCTCATCGAGTTGCGCATTTATATTACCGACCGTCCCTGAAAAAGGAGCATACTTTTTTAGTTGATCACGCTCAATTTGAAGCTCACCAATTTGACGTTCTATGAGCTCAATTTCAAGTTCCGTTAGCGAAATGTTTTCTCTTAATGTAATGGCGAGTCGTTTACGATCCGAACTATAAAGCTGCTCAATTTGCTTTTTTTCATCATGAAGCGATTGCCAGACTAAACTATCGGGATCCATTAGATTCGAGTCCGGTGTGCTAGCACCGTTGCTCGATAAGGCAGAAAGGTTATTACGCAATGCCTGATTAAGCTTCATTTTAGACTCTAATTGCTCAATTTCCGCATCTAACCGAAGAATTTTCCCTTCCTCTTCAATTTTTAATAAATCGATCTTACTACGATATGATGACTGTAAAACATCTTTTTCTTTAATTGCCTTTTCCTTCTGGTTGAGCAATTTTTCATTTTCGAAATTTAGATCGGGCCGTGCTACTTCGAGGAGTAATTCCCCCTTACTTACCTGCTGGCCGGCATTAACATAAATAGACTTTACGGTAACTGGCTTCCGATAGCTAATGGCTGTTTTCTGAGATTCCACAACAGCAACAATTGCCTCCCTCTTATTTACACTTAAGAAGGACACAACCAACAGCGATATGGCTGCGAGGACGATGAAGATATAGAAAAATTTACTTCTCATCCTGATTTATAATTGTTCATCAATGTCTCGAGAATCAAACCGAACGTCCTTTACTCCTTCGATTTTTATTATCCGTTGGTAAAGCTCATCGCGATTCTGTTCTTGTTTCAGCCCAATGTTTAAAGTATATCGGGTAATTCCTTCTTCGAGACTCCTCATTCGAACGATTGAGGCATTAACCTCCTCATTTTCTAGCAGGCTTTCGAGCTCTTTAAGTATGCTGCGATTAGGGATACTAACCACCAACTCCGCCTTATACTCACCCATTTTACCATAGGGTGAATAGTACAATAACACTACAGCAATGCAAAAAAGCACCGTACCACTAATTGCAATAGAATACCCAAAAACTCCTGTGGCAATACCTATAGAGAGCGACATAAATATGAAAATAATGTTCCTTGGACTCCGAATTAATGTTCTGAAGCGAATGATAGAAACGGCCCCAAGAACACCGAAACCAACTGCCAGATTATCGCCAACGGCCATCATAACCATTGCTGAAACAGTGGAACTTAAAACGATCGCCTGGAAAAACTTATTTGGGAAAGAGTCCTCCTGGTAAGTAAATCTATAGGTAAGCGCAATTACGGTGCTCAGAATCATTGCCAAAAGAATGGTAAAGACCGCGACGGCAAAGGAAGGGAATTCGAAATAGCCCGAACTACTTAAATATTGATCTAACATGTAATCGGTGTGGTACGCATAAGTATGACCACAAATGTAACCAGATAAGCAAAGAATTGCTCTTATCGAACTAAACTTAAACTTGACAATCTGGTTTTATTGAGAATTATTAGCAGATGTATTATACCTTTGTTACGCTATACAATTCAATCAACCAGGCCGTTTTTTTACTTAAGCCTTTAATACTATGAATCTTGTTGAAAATTACGAGAACGAAGTTTCTCTAAAATATCAGATCTATAATTCGATATTCTTAACCCTGGGATTGTCCGGGATCCATCAAACGGGCATTCAATTGCCATTAATCACTCAGGCCTGCAAAACGGGTTTAGCGAACGGTGAAACCCCGCAGGAGATTATCGAAAAGTTTCTTGGAGAAAAGGAAGGAGATGAAGCCTTTAGAACCTTGTTTGGTTTTGTGCAATTCATCGAGAGACAAATTGTTTTAATTGATGCACTTGAGGACGCCGCATTCCAAAAAATACATGATCTTAAAGGTTCGGGTAGCTACCGTCATTTTGCCAAGACATTAAAAGGGGATCAAAAACGACTCGAAAGAGTAAGAGATATATTTGATTTCTATCGGGTAAGAATTATTCTAACAGCGCACCCAACGCAATTTTATCCAGGTGAGGTTTTGGGTATTATTACAGATCTTGGTAAGGCCATACGAAAAAACAATCTTCCAAGAATTAAGGAGCTATTAGAGCAACTAGGACAAACCCCATTCTTTAAAAAGACTAAGCCAACACCCTTCGATGAGGCCGTTAGTTTAATCTGGTATTTGGAAAATGTATTCTATCATGCAGTGCCGCAGATTTATGAAGAGATATATGACAGTCTCGGTGAAGGGGCAGAGGAGAGTATCGGACAATCATCGCTGATGAAGTTAGGTTTTTGGCCTGGTGGTGACCGAGACGGAAATCCCGGAGTACGCTCGGCTACGACCATTGCTGTTGCCGATCGCTTAAGAGGTAGCCTATTCCGCTGCTATTTCCGCGATGCCCGTGAGTTAAGAAAACGCCTGACATTCGTAGATATTTATCCGAAGATCATTGAAATTGAATCGGCTTTTCGTGTTTCTGGATATGACGATAATGCTCTACCGAGTATATCAAGAGAAGACCTTATCAAAAGATTAAAAGAAATTGAAGCAATCTTAGAGGAGAAATACAACGGCTTATACGTAAAAGATGTTCGTACCTTCCGCCATAAACTCAACGTATTTAAATACCATTTTTCTGCGATTGATGTGAGGCAAGACAGCCGGAAAATTCACCAAACATTGGTTGAAGTCATGGCGGCTTATCCAACTAATTTCCCATCTGACTACAACGATTTATCTGAGGAAGAAAAAATTGAGGCATTATTTAATGTTCAAGGTAAAATAGATGCCCATAAGTTTACCGACGAAATAGTTCAGGATACAATTGAATCGTTTGAGGCGATGCAAATTATTCAGAAAAAGAATGGAGAAGAAGGGGCATACCGCTACATCATCTCCAATTGTCGCTCGGCACTCAATGTTGCAGAAGTATATGCGTTAGCTAATCTAACCGGTTGGGAGGGCAGAAAGTTTCTAGACATTATACCCCTATTCGAGACCATCGACGATTTGGAGAATGCAGGGGTTTCAATGACAAAACTTTACAAGAATTCTCGATACCGAAAGCACTTAGAGCACAGATTCGATAAACAGGTAGTTATGCTCGGGTTTTCGGATGGAACAAAAGATGGTGGTTATTTAACGGCCAATTGGGCAATCTTTAAAGCAAAAGAGAATATTACTGCCTTATCGCGTGAGAATGATGTGCGTGTTGTATTCTTCGATGGAAGAGGTGGGCCTCCTGCACGTGGTGGTGGTAATACCCATAAATTCTACGCTTCTTTAGGGCCTACAATTGAAAGCACGCAGACTCAACTAACCATCCAGGGACAGACCATTAGTTCTAATTTTGGTACGATTAATTCTGCTAAGTTTAATGTAGAACAACTGCTAACTGCTGGGCTCGAGAATAATGTGAAGAATAGCGATGAAGGAGCGCTTAATGAATCACAGCGAAACCTTTTAGATGATTTATCAACAGTAGCTTTTGAAACCTATCAATCATTTAAGAACGATGAGCTTTTTGTTCCATATCTTGAAGAAATAAGCCCTTTGAAATATTATGCAAAAGCGAATATTGGTAGTAGACCCTCTAAACGAGGCAATGGCGATAAACTAAAATTCGAAGACTTACGTGCGATACCATTTGTTGGAGCATGGAGCCAGCTAAAACAGAATGTGCCGGGATTCTTCGGGTTGGGTACAGCTTGTAAGCAATTAGACGATGCGGGTAAATTGGCAGAGATTAAGTCGTTATACCGCGAAAGTCTGTTTTTTAGAACATTGATTGAAAATAGTATGCAATCGCTCTCTAAAACCAACTTTGCCTTAACTAGCTATATGAAAGCCGACCCGAAATTTGGAAGATTTTGGGATTGGATGAACGAAGAGCATAAGCTTGCTGAGCAATACGTCTTGCTGATTTCGGGACAAAAACAATTGCTTGAGACAAGCCCTAGAGCAAAGGCATCTATTAAATTACGAGAGGAAGCTGTTTTGCCATTACTGGTTATCCAGCAATACGCCTTGATGAAGATTAGAGAGTTAAGCATGCAGGATTCTTATGATGCCAAGCTTTATGAGACCTATGAAAAATTAGTGATTAGAACACTATACGGAAATATTAATGCTGCTAGAAATTCAGCGTAGGCCATTTTTTGGTTATTAGGCAACTTTTTTGGTGTTATCGGAGTCTATATATTAGATAAACCCTCCTTCAACACCTATGCTCTTTAATTACTTCAGAACTGCTGTAAGAAACTTCGCTAAAAATCGCGGCTTTTCTCTTCTTAATGTTTCGGGTCTAGCTATCGGAATAGCGGCCAGCTTATTGATCTACCAATATGTGCGCTACGAAAAAAGCTATGATACGTTTAACTCCCAAGCAGAGCAGATTTATCGGATCCAATATAATAGTTATAAGAACGGGATCGTAAATTTTGAATGCGCGGCGGCAGTTCCTGCTGTAGGGCCGGCCATGCGTGATAATTTTAGTGAAGTATTAGAGGCGGCGCGATTATTGCCGGCAAGCGGCGTAATGTCTTATCTCGATCCAGTAATGGGTGAGATAGCTTTTCGGGAGTCCAATAATGTTCAGGTAACAGAGCCTTCGATTTTTAAAATATTTGACATCGAGCTTATATATGGCAATCCGGAAACATGTATCGATGGTGGAGGAAAAATTGCCATTTCAGAAGCTGCGGCAATGAAGTATTTTGGTGATAGCAATCCAATGGGTAAAACTTTGAGGTTTGATGGAGAAAGTGCTTTTGAGGTTACAGCTGTCTTTAAAAATCTTCCTGAGAATACGCACATAAAATTCGATTTTCTAATCAACAATTCTATCTTTCTTGAATGGAACCCGGAATGGGAAGATTCCTGGGGCTGGTACGACCACAATACCTATGTGTTACTCGATGATGGGGTAGATTATAAGGAATTACAAACCCGATGGGATACCTACCTCGAGGAGATTAAGAGGGAAGATTGGGAGAAGTATAATTATCGATCAGAATTTATTCTCCAGCCCTTGCTCGATATTCATCTCTACTCTGATCTTTTGCAAGAATCTCGTCCGGCGGAGCAAGGAGATGGCACTGCCGTATATTTTTTAGGAATTATCGCCTTTTTTATACTCTTGATTGCCTGGGTTAACTATATTAATCTAAGCACAGCGAAATCGCTAGAAAGAGCCAATGAGGTGGGGGTGAGAAAGGTAATGGGAGCGCAGAAATCTCAGCTGACGATTCAGTTCTTAACAGAAGCCTTTGTTCTTAACCTCTTGGCTACAATTTTAGGGGTACTTATCGTAATCATAATATGGCCTTGGTTTGTAGAATTAACGGGTAGAAACATGGCATTCACCATGATCTACCAACCACAATTCTGGGGTCTGTCCCTTTTACTTTTTGGAATGGGAACCTTATTGTCAGGATTCTATCCGGCAATGGTAATTTCTTCCTTCAAACCTGTTGTTGTTTTAAAAGGAAAAGTATTCAAGTCATCGAAGGGTGCCTTCTTACGAAAGGGTTTGGTTGTCTTTCAGTTTGCTGTATCAATAGTTTTAATATCAGGAACAATCATTGTCCTGCAACAGCTAGATTTTATGCGAAACACAGATTTAGGGGTTGATATTAATGAAACATTGGTAATAAGAGGTCCAGGAGTAACCGATTCAACCTTTACCGATAAACTACAGAGCTTCAAAACAGAGGCAACAAGGCTGACTGGTGTTGAGGCCATGACTGCCTCCAGTAATGTACCTGGAGATGAAATTTTTTGGACTAGAGGAATACGCAGAATAAGTGGCGATACAGAGTTGGGGATGACTGTATATAATGTTGGAATCGATCATGATTATATTCCTTCGTTTGGTCTAAAAATACTCGCGGGAAGAAATTATTCGAAAGAATTTAATGATGAAGACAAGATTATTTTAAACAAATCATTGGCCAAAGTTTTGGCCTTCGATGATTTTGAGGCATCGATTGGCGAAAAAGTTAGGCTTGGTGGCGATACGCTAGAGATAGTTGGAATTCTAGATGATTATCATCAAATGTCTCTAAAGGCTACTGTTGCTCCTCTTGCTTTTAAATTGAGTACATCAAACTCATTTTTCTCTTTTAGAATAACTGCGAATGATTATGAAGAGGTGATAGCACAGATCGAAGATCAGTGGGCGTTATTTTTTCCAGGTAATCCTTTCGATTACTTTATGCTGGATCAGTTTTTTAATAAACAATACGACAGTGAACGACGTTTCAGTAATGTATTTAGCATTTTCTCGTTCTTGGCCATTTTTGTTGCATGTTTGGGCTTATTCGGCTTAGCCTCTTTCATGACGGTTCAGAGAACCAAAGAAATTGGCATCAGAAAAGCCTTGGGTTCGTCAGTGAATAATATTGTAGGCTTATTGTCAGGTGGCTTCGCTCAGCTCGTTTTAATAGCTAATATTTTTGCATTGCCATTATCCTGGTGGCTCATGAATCAATGGTTAGAATCATTCCCGTATCATATTGAAATTAGCATCTTCGTCCTGCTATTATCAGGGTTACTCGTTGTATTGATCGCCCTAATTTCAGTAAGCTTCGAGACCATAAAGGCTGCTAAGGTTAGCCCGGCCAATACCTTACGTTATGAATAAAGCTGGATATTAGTTCTTTTCGCCAGGGCGGTATGTTTTTTCGGCTCTGGATTCTACGTCTTCGCGATAATACGGTACATCCTTAAATTCAATATCGGCATATCGCTGTGCTTGATCATAGAAATGGGGTGAAGCAGGGTCGCCACTTTGTCCGCCGGCAAGCATACTTTTAGCTTTTACTTTTTCACCGAATTCTACAACTGCAATAAAACTATTACCACGTGTACCGTAGATTTTCTTTACGTCGTGCGTTCCGCGCATTCCGTATGCTGCTAGTGCTCCCCAGTTACCCGAAGCCAAGCCAACCGGAATACTAGGTTTGTTATCATCAAAGGTCATATCAATGTCTCCATTTTGGCGCTGAAACCTGCTAATTTCACCCCAGGGAGTATTCCAGCTGCCAAAATCAGCTTCAAGTTTATCAATGGCAGCTTTAAGCATACTTAATCGTTCCTCTACCGGTGATTCATTTGCTGCATAACTAAAGCGCTCCATAAAACTCAAACCATCGGGAAAATCGCCTTCGCTAAGGTATATGGTTCCGTAAAACTGTGCCAGCGACATAGCAACAGATTCCTTTGATACCGTGTAATCCCAATTTTTAAGTAGCTCAACCGCATCAGCAAGTTCAGGATTAGGCTTTTTTGCATACGCATCAATTAACCCTGGAATTAGTATTTCAAATGCAGGGAGGGCAGGGTCGTAGGCCAATTCGATTAATTTATCAAGGGTAAGAGCATTGGCTTCTTTTAAAAGTCGAATCGCATGAACGCCCCTGAAGTTTTCGCGATTTCTTGACATATATCGGGGGTAATCTTCCACCTTCGGACTATTTTCTGCCGCCGAAGTAAATGGTGTTGAATTGCAATTTTGAATCCAGCCATTGTCTGGATTAATAACAACGATCGATTCGTCCACTGTATGAAGTCCTTGCCAATCCGTTGCTGGATTTGAGCCATCTACAGGCTTTGTGAAATCGAATTGTTCGTCGCGTTTAGGAATAAAGTTACCGTGGTAATAAGCAATATTGCCAGAGGCATCAGCATAGACCGTATTATTCGATGAATTTGTTCGGATATTCATCATCTCTTTAAAGGCATCATGTCCATCGAGCTTAGTTCGTGTATAGGATTGTTCTAGTGCTTTTATTGGCTCCCACATTAAAGCAGTTGCTACCCATTTGTCATCTATTTTATGAGTTATCGGTCCATGATGGGTTCGATAGATTGGAAATGATTTTTGCTTTAGACTTTCACCTTCCTTATATGCTAAGGTTACTTCCTGAACTTCTACGTCTCTTAGCTCTTCACCATATTTATATTTTAAATTGTCTCCCTCTTCTTGTATATCCTCAATATAATAGTCAATTACATCGGTGTAAGTAGAGGTATGCATCCAGCCTGTCTTCTCATTAAAACCCTGATAGACGAAAAACTGTCCCCAAGTAACGGCTCCATAGGCGTTCAGGCCTTCTTCGCTCACAACATGTACTTCTCCACGAAAATAGAAAGAAGTATGTGGGTTAATTAATAGCATTGCATTGCCTGATTCTGTGAGTGTGCCTGCAATGGCAATCCCATTCGAACCAGCAGGCTCTTCTGGCATTTTGCTATTTATTTTAACCTCAGCAACCGTAGGTAGGTCTTCGTAAAATGCCTTAATTCCTCTGGTAGATACGCGCTCTATATCACCGCCAATAGATCCTTCGCTGAAATACATTGGCATCCAGGGTTCGAAACGAGTAAGAAGTTTTGGGGTCACCTCAGGATGGGTATGTAAGTAGTAGTTAATCCCATCAGCATAGGCATCGCAAAGTTTTTTGAGCCAGTCAGGTGCGGCTTCGTAATTTGCCTTTGCTTCTGCTTCGGTCATAAATAGACGTGCTCTTAAATCGCTATAAATTGCAGTTTCGCCTTCAATTTCGGCAAGTCGGCCTATTGCCCAAACGTAATTACGTTCTACTCTGGCAAAATCGTCTTCGCATTGGGCATATAATAACCCGAATACCGCATCGGCATCTGTCTTACCATAAATATGAGGTACGCCAAAATCATCACGGATAATTTCGATCTTCTCTGCTTGAGCTTCCCATCGTGCAATTTCAGGATTAACATCTACTGAAGTGCAGGAAATAGCAATTAGGAGGGGAAGTAGGAATAGATTTTTCATAAGGTATAATTCTGACTTGATTAATGAAGCTTAAAAATAAGGAATAACTAAAAAGAAAATACAAATAGAGTATGAACGGAATAATCAATCATAAATTAGGTGTTTTACTTAGTTGCGGCTCTAATCTACTCGTTACTTTTGAACCATGAAGAAAGCTGGACTTATACTAGTCTATATGGCGTTATCTGTTTTTTCAATGGCGCAGCATGGTGAGGATCCTAATAGGGCATTTATGTTTTATTATGGGAATGATGTATCCGCCCAGAAAGATCACTATTATACCAATGGAGTCGCCTTCGCTCTTATAATGCCTGTTTTTGAAAAATCTCCTTTTAACCCAAAATGGTTAAGAAGAATGGGAGCAGGCAAATCCTATCATAGCCTTAGTTTTCAGTATGATGTATTTACACCAAAACTTAGTGCGCCATTATATTCTGAACGGCCCTTTGCTTCTACAATGATGTTGGGCTCGCAGCACAGTTATCTGCTTAAGGATAATACTATTCGGATAAGTTCAAGTTTACGAATGGGGGTAATAGGTCAGGCGACCGGGGCAGGAAAATTGCAAAATGGTCTCCATGAGCTTATGCCAGGTGCGGAGAGGGTCGAAGGATGGGAAACACAGATAAGAAATGATTTGGCGATCAATTACATATTTAGCCTGGAGAAGCAACTTCATCGTTCTCAGCATGCCGAAATAATAGGTGGAGCATATGCTTATCTTGGTGTACCGTATACAAAAATGGATTTAGATGTTTTACTACGCTTGGGGAAACTGGCGGACTATTTCGATTTTTTTAACACAAGCACCAAACATCGCTGGCAAGGATATTTTTTTGGTGGGGTAAAGTCTTCCTTAGTCGCGTATAACGCAACATTACAGGGCGGGTTGCTTAATACCAATAACCCGTACACTTTAACAGAAATAGAACCTGTTTTGGTAGATGTTCAATACGGCATTGGGATTGATTACCGTCGGGTAAGGCTAAAGCTAACCCAGCATTATTTGACCCCGGAGTTTCGAGGCGGAGAATCTCATGGGTGGGGTGAACTTTCCTTCGTAGTTAGATTTTAGCGATATTTACATGTTCTAATTTTATCCTTCATATGAATCGCATTCTGCTACTTTTATTCTTTCTTATAACTAGTTCAATCTATGGTTTGGGCCAGGTTATAAATCCTGGTGAGGACGAAATTTTCAGAGAATCGGATATTGCGATAATTAGGTTGATAATGGCCCCTGCCGATAAGGAGTTTTTACTTAACGAGGAGAACGTAGAGAGTGATGACTACTTGCCTGCTAAGTTTAGTTTCGAAAATAGTCTTATAGATACAACCCTTACCTTCGATATAGGAGTTCGCTTGCGCGGTAACACATCAAGATACCACCCAAAGAAATCGTTTAAGCTTAAGTTTAAAGAATTTGGCGGCGAAAAGTTTTATGACTTAAAAAAGTTTAACTTGAAAGGGGAGAATAATGATGCTTCCATGGTTAGGGAGTTTCTATCGTTACGTACGATGAGAAGTATGAAAGTACCAGCAGCCAGGTCTCACCATGCTGAGGTCTATCTTAATGATGAATATATGGGCTTATATCTCAATGTGGAACAAATTGATGATGAGTTTGTTCAGTCCCGATTCGAGTTTGATGAAGGTAATGTTTATAAATGTTCTTGGGGTGCGACATTAGAAGATAATGGCCAAATCTATGATAATGGCACGTATGAGCTCGAAACTAACAAGGATCTAAACGATCGATCTCAGCTAGCCAATTTTGTTAGTGTCCTTAATTCCACGCCCAGCAGCATTTTCGTAGCTGAGATTGAAAAAGTTTTCGATGTAGATAGTTATATCCGCTATTTAGCGGTTGAGGCTCTTATTGGCCACTGGGATGGCTATTCGTATAATCAGAATAATTATTACCTCTATGAAAATAGCGAAAGCGGATTAATTGAGTTCATTCCGTATGACCTCGATAATACCTTCGGGATAGACTGGATTGGTAGAGACTGGGGTACCAGAGATGTAAAAGATTGGCCAAAGCATGGTGAAGCCCGACCACTTACCAAAAAAATACTCAGCCAAACCACTTATTTTGAGCGTTACGAAAGATATTTAGACGTGCTCTTAAAGAATGATTTTTCTGAGGAAAAGCTAGATCCTGTATTTAACTTCTACCGATCGTTTCTTGCAGATGCCGTATTTAGAGATACTTACTACACACTAACATTTGGGTTTACTTACGATTCTTTTGAGAAAAGCTACACTGAACAAGTGGCTTCTCATGCTCCCTATGGCTTAAAACCATATGTTACTACAAGATCACAGACGGCCAGAGATCAAATAGGTATTATTTTGAGAGCCGATGAAGGCTTCCAAACCGATTACTCTATCTTTCCGAATCCCGTAGATGAGAATAAAATATTTATAGAGGCCACAAAGGCTCCATCTTCAATTTCCTTGTTGAATATTATGGGGCAGAAGCAAGAAATTTTCATCTCTAAATCGCAACCAAATATACTTGTAATAGAGTTCGTATTAACGCCAGGCGTATATATACTAGTAGTCGACAATACAACATATAAATTGAATATTAGATAACATTTCCGCCTGTATTAGGGGTGATGATTTAAATTGTTTACTACAACACTGCTCCCGCTTATTTGCCATAATTGTATTATTTCCAAATCCTTTTCCGGCTCGTCTAGTGGATTTGCGATAAATGCAAATCCTACATTAGTGGTTGCATAATCCGATTATTTAATATCCTGATTTGTATTGTACTTAGGTCTATTAATTGTTCAACCAAACTCAATAGACATGAAAAAGCAAGAATTAAAATCACAAATATGGATTGGTATATTTTGCTACATCGTAGTAAATATATTAAGTATTACTTCGACCATTGCTCAGTCAGGTAACCGTCCAGTAAAAGCATCTCTGGCAATACTAAGTATAGATACTAAAGGAGTTGCCATTGATAGAACCACTTTGCGAAATATGGTTCAACTGGAGGTTGAGAAAGCCAACCTTTACAGTGTATTAGATCGATATGATATTGAAGACCTTATGGCTACTAAAGGCGAAACCTATAGTAATTGTTTTGGCAAATCATGTTTGGTGCGCGTAGGCAAATCACTCGGTGTAGACAAAATGTTAACTGGTAACATCGAAAAAATGGGCAATAAAATTGTTATAACTTTTCGAGTCATAGATGTTAAATCGGAGCTAATTGAATCTGTGGAAGCAGGGGAGTTCTTAAATATGGAAGAAGAGCTCGATAAAATGGTTCGCATTTCAATAAACAATCTATTCAAATTACCAAATGATCAGACTTTGGTAAACCTTCTGGTTGATTTTGATACTCCTGTAAATAGCCCTAAGACTACACTTCAACTTAATGGTCCTCGAATGGGCGCTTCTTATACGATCGGACCAGCAGCAGAAAGACTTCAGGCGCCAAAAAGTCAAGGAGGTTATGAGATGTTTCCTGTTGTAACTCAATTTGGCTATCAATTCGAAACGCAATATCTCAGTGCTGGTACTTTTCAGGCACTCATAGAATATATCGGTATGATTGGTGGCCTTGAGTCGGGTAAATTTATACCTTCAGTTGCTATCATGAATGGGTTCAGAAGTAGTGCTAACGGTTGGGAATTTGCTTTCGGCCCGGTATTTAAAGTGGTGCAAACCGCCGATGGATATTACGATGAATCCGGAGATTGGCATTTAGCGAATGAATGGGATTATGAGACCGGTGACAACCCATATGAAATTGTAGAATTACCCGATAATCGAGGTGCTTATAAATTTAAAACGAATCTAATTTTGGGTATAGGAAGGACCTTTAAATCTGGTTATCTAAATATCCCCGTTAATCTTTATGTTATTCCCAATAAAAAGGGCACGATTGTAGGAACCTCGGTAGGATTTAATATTTCAAAAAGATCGAAGTAGTTGATCGTTGACTGTTAATTAATTTGAGTGGGCAGATTTCGCTGCCCACTCATTTATTTTTTAGGTGAGCATTCCGCCATCAACCTGAAGTACCTGGCCTGTTACATACCCAGCTAAATCAGAGCCAAGGTACATTGCTGCTTCAGCAACATCATCGGTATTACCGCCTCTTTTCAAAGGAATTTGGTCGCGCCATCCTTGAACCGTCTTCGGATCGAGCTTTTCTGTCATTTCTGTCTCGATAAAGCCTGGTGCAATGGCATTACATCGGATTCCTCGTGACCCATACTCCAAGGCAATCGATTTTGTAAAGCCGATGATGCCAGCCTTAGAGGCCGCATAATTCGATTGTCCGGCATTTCCTTTAATCCCTACAACAGAGCTAATATTAATAATAGAACCACCTCGTTGCTTAATCATATGCGGAACAACAGCCTTTGTGGTATTAAAGCACGATTTTAGGTTTACGCCAATAACGCGATCCCAGCTGTCTTCACTCATTCTTAATAACAAGCTGTCGTCGGTAATTCCTGCATTATTTATAAGAACATCAATTCTGCCAAAGTGTTTAATAACATCAGCTACCATTTCATGAGTAGCGTCGTGATCTGATGCATCAATACGGTAACCTTTACATTTTACTCCACGTACTGTAAGCTCTTCCTCCAATTCATGGGTAATATCTTTACTCGAAATATAGGTGAAAGCAATATCTGCTCCCGCTCTTTCGTAACGATAAGCAATTTCTTTACCTATTCCTTTTGAAGCTCCTGTTATTAATGCTGTCTTGCCTTTTAGAAGATCCGCAGCCTGATTAAAATCCATTGACATAATTCTGAAAATTTTTTGGCTAAAGTAATGAATATATTCAACCTTATAAAATTGAAAATCATAGGTTCTTCCACGGAATATCAGTTAGTTTGAAAAGTAAAAAGAGTCGTTTGTGGTATTATTGTTTTATCTATTATCACAACCTAATCGCAATGCCAGGGCTTAATAGCAAAACAGTACCATATTGGCGAGTAATAGTTCCGGCAGGACTCCTCTTTGCATTAGTATGCCAGTTTATTGCCACGAGATGTGGCATTGGGATGACAAACGATAGCTACCTTTTTCTGGAAGGGGTTCCATTCTTTTTGGGAGTTGGTGGCAAGAGCATGATTGAATACTCGGTTTTTCAAGCCAAACCGCCTTTGTTCTCGTTCTTTTTATCCATAGTGCCTATAGCACAAATACACATAATCTTTTTGCTTATAATGGCTATATCCCTTTATCTATGGGCAAAAATCATCGACAACTTATTGCGTAATGCGTTTTGGAAGGCGATTGCCTTTCTCTCAATTGCCAGCTTTACACCATTTCTTATGGTGCACGTATATCTATGGACCGAGCCTTTATTCATGCTCTTCCTGGCTGCTTCCATCTGGGTTTTACAAATACTGGTTAAAGAAGTAAAGCTCAAAAATCTTGCTCTATTTATTATTTTGGGGGTGCTGTTGATGCTTACAAGACATGTCGGACTCTATTTCGTATTAGGGTTCTCCTTAGCCTTACTCTATTCCAGAGAGGTTAATTATAAATATGCTCTTGCCTATCTAGGTACAGGGATTATAGTATTTATGCTTTGGAATTTCCTCTTCATGCATTCTGGAATTGAGTCGAGAATTGTTACTTTAAAATCTCCAGTTTCAGGAGGTACTTGGGCGCGCCTCGATAATATTGGTTTTTTTCTTGAGGCAGCGTCAAAATGGATATTGCCCAATTCTCTGCCATATTGGCTTCGGATGGGAGTTGTAATTACCGTAATAGGTGGGACGTCTGGGTATTTATGGATGCTTAGAAAGAATGACTTTTTTTTCTCTGTGATGTCGTTGGTAATTATTGTAGCTACTTACTATGGTTTGATGCACGTGGCTTTTAGAATAGATCCGTTTAGTGCAGAACGATACATTATGCCCATCTTTCCAATTTCTGTCATTATCTTTTTTATGGTTTTGGAACAGGTTGCTAATCTCAAGCATAAATATCGTAGATACTTAATGTTGGTGTCATTATTATGGCTGCTGTACCCTGCTTATCGGACGGCAAAAAACACAGAATTCTGGCAAGTTAAGCTCTGTAACGAGAACAGTCTGATCGAAGAAATAGCAGATTAGGTATTACCGCGCATCCCTGGGGTAATTATTTTTGTCAAAAAGGTTAACTTTGCATCCGATTTCAAGATAAAAAATAGAATTAATATGGCAGATAATAAATATGATCTTATTGTAATAGGTAGTGGGCCTGGTGGATATGTTGCGGCTATTCGTGCATCACAACTGGGGTTGAAGGTAGGCGTTGTAGAACGCTCTGAGCTCGGTGGTATTTGTTTGAATTGGGGTTGTATTCCTACAAAAGCACTTTTAAAGAGTGCCAATGTATTTGAGTACATCCAGCATGCACAAGACTATGGCATAAATATTAAAGATGCATCCGTAGATTTTTCTGGGATGGTGTCTCGTAGTAGAGATGTTGCTGGGGCTATGAGCAAGGGTATTCAATTCCTCTTTAAAAAGAATAAGATCGATGTTATTGCTGGGTTTGGTAAATTAAAAGCAGGAAAGAAGGTTGAGGTTGATTTGGATGGCAAAAAAACCGACTATTCGGCTGATCATATTATTGTTGCGACTGGCGCTCGATCTAAAGAGCTACCGGCAATGCCTATTGATAACAAGAAAATTATTGGGTATCGCAAAGCAATGACCCTGGAACAAAGACCCAAAAAGATGGTTGTCGTTGGCTCTGGTGCAATTGGAGTAGAGTTTGCTTACTTCTACAATACTATAGGTACGGAAGTTACAATCGTAGAATTTCTACCAAATATTGTTCCTGTAGAAGACGAAGAAGTTTCAAAGCAATTAGCACGCTCCTTTAAGAAGTCTGGCATTAATATCATGACCAATGCAGAGGTTACCGCTGTTGATACAAAGGGTAAAGGCTGTAAAGTAACGGTAAAATCGAGCAAAGGAGAAGAAGTAATAGATTGTGATGTAGTGCTTTCCGCCGTTGGAGTGGCTACTAACCTAGAAGGTATCGGACTCGAAGATGTTGGCGTTGCTACAGACAAAGGAAAAGTTATCGTAGACGATTACTACAAAACCAACATACCTGGCATATACGCTATCGGTGATATCGTTCATGGTCCGGCATTAGCACATGTTGCCTCTGCCGAGGGTATTACCTGCGTTGAGAAAATTGCAGGCCACTCGCCTGATCCTATCGATTATAATAATATACCTGGTTGTACTTATTGCAGCCCAGAGGTGGCATCGGTTGGATATACCGAAAAGGCGGCTAAAGAAGCAGGATATGATATTAAAGTAGGTAAATTTCCGTTCTCAGCATCGGGTAAAGCAAAAGCTGCGGGTGCTGCCGATGGGTTTGTAAAAGTAATTTTCGATGCGAAATATGGTGAATGGTTAGGCGCACATATGATTGGCGCCAACGTTACCGAAATGATTGCCGAGGTTGTTGCAGCTAGAAAATTAGAGACTACAGGTCACGAAATTATCAAGACGATACACCCTCATCCAACGATGTCGGAAGCTGTTATGGAAGCTGCCGCCGCCGCATACGATGAAGTGATTCACCTCTAAAAAAATCTTAAGGGTTTAGGAGCGTGCGCGAAGCAGCTCCTGAACACCTTTCTTATATTTTCTGCCTATAGGAAGCTCTTGCTCAATCATATAAATCTTTTCTGAGGTATAGGTTTGAATCTTTGCTGAGTTAATAATGAACGATCGATGTATACGGATGTAATCGGTTGGTAATTCCTGCTCAATTTTACTTATTTTCTCTTTGGATGTGATTGGAGCTAAACCTTCAATATGAAATCTAGTATAGTCCCCCATGCTTTCGATGTAATTAAGATCAGCGAGATTAATCTGAGCATTCTTACGATTAGATTTTACGTTTAAATGAGATAAGCCATTCTTTCGTGCTTCCTCTACAAGCTGTGTAAGTTTTTCTTTATCAGAATAGGATGATTTAATCAGTTTGGCGAAAGACTTTACCAATACAATAAAATACATAGTTATAGTTAAGCCAAATAAGTCGCCCGAAGATACCATTAGGTTTTCGTACCTATAATTTGAAATAACAATGTACGCCAGCGTAATTACGATCATTTCTAGGTTGAGAGAAATAATTATGGTATAGAGCGTATACTGTACAAACCGCAAATATTTCTGATTAAGAAGTAACTTTGGAACCAAAAATTCACTAAAAGTATAAGAGGTGCCAAGCATCACCGGAAGAAGCATGATAACAAAGTAGGAGGCACCCGTAAAGTCATTAAATTGATACCCAAATACCAGACTCAAGAGACTAACAGTGAGAACCCAGAAAAGGATTTCATGCGATACTTTCATATATTATTTTTTATGCAATATATGCCAATTATCAATTTCAGAGTACAAAAATCGATAAACAACAGGTTTAGAACCGTTTATAACCTTGGATCGCAGGCGCTTTACGACCTTCTTTGAGGTATAATTATTGTTTAACAAAATACTACGATTATGTTTGAATACTTTTATCAGGGAGGGCCACTATTTATGAGTATGCTTACCCTCGTCCTTATCGCTGCGCTGATTATTTCAATATTACCTTTTGTAAAGGCTCAATCGAATACATCCAAGAGTGAACAAAACCTCAAGACAATAAGGAGCTTGGGCCTCTTAGCGCTTGTACTCGGTATGCTTGGCCAGTTTATTGGCCTTTTCGAAGCCTTTAGGGTGATAGAATCCGGTGTAACCATTTCACCGGCTATGTTAGCGGGAGGCGTTAAGATCTCAATGATTACCAGTATTTATGGTATGCTGATATTTGTTATACTCTATTTATTGAGTTTTTTATTGAAGCTGTTTACGAAATAGCTTTCGGATACAACAAATGTCAGTCAAGTTAAAATCAGTGTATCGGCTACATTGGTTTTAACTTTGATTTTTTGTTTATCATAGATTTACCCATTTAATTTTTTAAATTTCCATTGCAGAAATCAAAAGTGGAAATGAAAAAACTTTACTTGTTGGTAGTGACCACGGTATTCTTACTAAACTGTAGTAATGAACCGGGCGTTAAAATTGAGCAAGAAGCAAAGGTTACTCCGCCTGTAGACCTCGACCTATCAGAAATTCTTGATCGGGGTTATTTAAATGCGGCTGTCGATTATAGCTCTACTACTTATTTTGTACATAAGGGGGAAATCATGGGCTTTGAGTATGAGATGCTCAAAAGGCTGGAGGAGTATCTCAACATTAAAGTAAATATTATCATTAACCCCAGTATTGACTCTTCCTTTAAAATGCTAAATAAAGGAGAGGTTGATATAATTGCTTATCCGCTCACGATTACTAAGGATCGAAAAAAACTCATAGCTTTTACCGAACATTATGTTAGTCAAGCTCAGGTATTAGTCCAGCGGAAGCCCGAGAACTGGCGTGATATGAAACTCCATGAAATTGAAAGAACACTTATTCGTGATCAGGTTGAATTGATTGATGAAGAAGTGTTTGTCCTCAATTCCTCTTCGTACATAGATGCTTTAGAAGCCCTTTCCGATCAAATTGGTGGTGATATTAATATTCTAGAAGAAGAACCGTTCATCGATACAGAGCAACTGATCGAGAATGTTGCCAATGGAGTATATGATTATACTATATCAGATGAGAATATTGCTCGCGTAAATATGGCCTATTACCCAATTTTAGATATCGAGACTCCTGTTAGTTTCCCAAGACGCATAGCATGGGCTGTACGACAGAATGCTGATGAACTTCTGGACACTCTTAATGTAGGAATTAAGAATATAAAGAGAGATGGAACACTTAAAGTTCTTTACGATAAGTATTTTAATAGCTCGAGGCAAGCACGTGTAATTGCCAGAAGTGATTATAGCTCTTTTAGTGGCAGCAAATTATCGCCATATGACGATTTGATTAAGCAAAATGCCGAAAGAATTGGTTGGGATTGGAAGTTGCTGGCTGCAATGGTTTACCAGGAGTCGAAATTTGAACCGGCCTCTAAATCATGGGCGGGAGCACAAGGCTTATTACAGCTAATGCCGGCAACGGCTCGAGAGTATGGAGTAACGAACCGCTCAAATCCAGCTCAAAGTTTAAGAGGAGGTGCAGATTACTTGCTTTGGCTCGAAAAACAATGGCTATCAAGGGTGCCAAAAGCTGAAGAGCAATTAAAGTTTGTAATGGCATCTTATAATGTAGGGCTTGGTCATGTTTATGATGCCTGTGCACTCACCGAAAAATTTGGAGGTGACCCAACAGTATGGAACGAAGTCAGCCCTAATTTATTAAAGCTTTCACAAAGCAAATATTACAAAGATCCAGCGGTTAAACTTGGCTATGCCCGTGGCAGTGAACCCGTAAATTATGTCGATGAAATTCTACAACGATATGACCGCTATAAACAACTGATAAAAGAGTAAAACTAACTAAGATTCTGAAAGAGCTATTATATTCTCAAAATCAAGAGTTTTCCAATCAGCACCCTGCGGCAAGTCATTCATGACCTTGTTCATAATTTCTCGCTGTTTTTTGCCTTTTGCCAGGGCTTCGGAATAACGCATATTCTCATTAAAGGTGACCATGCTATATAATGGTATCCATTTATCCGGGTAGAGGTTATGAATATATGCTTCGATCTCTTTGCGAAGCAGAAAATCAGGGTCGGCAACCTTGTCGCGCATTACTACGAAATTCTCGAGTGCCAAATCGGCAATAGCGTCAGCATCGGGCTTACGCTGTTTTTGGAATTTATTAAGCACCTCAGACCAATTATCATTGTTTTCGTCTAAGAGCTGATTCAAAACGTAACAATCCTCAAACCCAGCAATCATTCCTTGTCCATAAAATGGCACAACGGCATGAGCGGCATCGCCAAGAATACAAACATTATTATTCACCCATGGATAACTCCGTACAGTTAATAGAGAGGCCGCAGGGTTGTCGTGGTACTCTTCAATTAAATCAGGCATTCGCTCGTAGGCATCTGCAAATTCTTGCTTAAAGAAGGAGACTATCTTTTCATCTGAGTCTAGCGATTCAAACGACGTTTCGCCTTCGAAAGGCAGAAATAGCGTAACGGTAAAGCTTTTGTCTTTATTGGGTAGGGCAATAAGCATGAACTGCTTTCTTGGCCATATGTGCAGGGCATTTTCAGAAAATGTAAAACCTTCTCTTGTAGGGGGGAAGCTTAATTCTTTATAACCGTGTGATATGTACCATTGAGAGAAATCGAAACGATCGGTTTTTTGCATCGCTTGTCGCACAGCAGAGTAAGCGCCATCCGTACCGAAAATGAGGTCGGTATGGATATCAAAGGAAGAATCATTGTTTTCGACATAGGCTACCGTTCTTTCAAAATCAATTCCTGTGCATTTGAACTCAAAATGAAATTTAACGCCAGCCTTCTCAGCGGTATTGATTAGTAGTTCGTTAAGCCCGCCACGAGAAATCGAATTAATAGCTTGACCTTTTTTCCCATAAGGCTGAAAGCTTAAGGTCCCATCATAATCGTGCATCATTCTGCCTTCCATTGGAATAATAAGTTTCCTAAGACTCTCCTCGATGCCTACCTCGGTTAAGGGCCTCCAACCCCGATTGCTAAGGGCAAGGTTAATAGATTTTCCCGCACGAATACCAGCCTTTCGAAGATCTGGCCTGCGCTCGTATACATCAACATGATATCCCCTACGACGTAGATAAATAGATAAAAGGGAGCCGACTAAACCGGCACCTATTACGGTAATATGTTTTTTCTTAACCATGATTTTTCAATAATGCACTCTCCAATTTTTGAGCAAAAACAAACACATCGTTAAAACTATTATATAAAGGTACAGGGGCAATCCTAATTACACCTGAATGTTTTTCAGCGATATTATCTTCACGCCAATCGGTAATAACACCATTCTCAGCTAAAGAACTAAATACTTCCTTGCCATTATTTTTAATCGCGAGGGAGAGCTGGCAACCGCGTTCGGTTGCATTTTTTGGTGTTAGAATATTAATAGCCTCTGGATAGGATGAATTAATTTGAGTTACAAGATATTCAGCATAATTGGTAAGTACTAACGACTTTGCTCTTAGCATATCCATACCAACCTTGTCGAAAATCTCTAATGAGGCAACTACAGCCGCCGCTGCAACAACATTAACATTACTTAGCTGCCATCCATCTACTCCAAGCATTGGCTTGAAACCTTTTTTCATAAGAAATCTTTCGTCTTCATCGTTGCCCCACCAACCTGCGAATCGTGGCAGGTGCTTATCATTTGCATATCGTTCATGAACGAATGCGCCGCCAATATTACCCGGTCCGGCATTGAGGTACTTATAAGTGCACCACACGGCAAAGTCAACATTCCAATCGTGGAGTTCCAGCGGAACATTGCCCACTGCATGGGCGAGGTCGAAACCTACTTTCGCACCAACAGCCTGTCCGGCCGTGGTGATAGATTGAAGGTCGAAGAACTGCCCGGTAAAATACTGAACCCCACCGAGAAGCACCAAGGCAAGGCTATCTCCAGCTTTTTCGATTTCATATATGATATCATCATGTGATAGGGTATCGTGACCCTCCCTTGGTCGTAACTCAATAATTGCGTCCTGAGGATCGAAGCCGTGAAATTTCACCTGCGACTCAATACTATATTGATCTGAAGGAAAGGCCCCAGCCTCCATTATGATTTTATAGCGGGAAGCGGTTGGTTGATAGAACGACACCATTAGCAAATGTAAATTTACTGTCAGGCTGTTCATTATTATCGTTTCGATGGGTTTGGCACCAACGATTCTGGCCATGGCTTCTTTTCCGTAAGTATGATAATGAAACCAGGGGTGATCTCCTGTGAAATGACCTTCAACACCTTTTTCCTGCCATGCCAGGAGCTCCTTTTGAATTGCTTCTTTCGTTGATTTTGGTTGCAAACCAAGCGAATTACCTGTGAAGTATTGAGTGGGTTTTCCTGCCACTTCTGGGATATAGAATTGATCTCGATGCGCTGCTAGCTTATCCTGTTTATCTAATGCTTGGGCAAAACTTTGTGAATTTTCGAAGTTCATTTTTAAAATAACCTTGTCTGGCTCATTGCTGGAGCATTTTCCAGCTTTAGTAAATCTTTTTTACGTTCAATGCCACCGGCATATCCGGTCATTTGACCATCGGCTCCAATTACGCGATGACAGGGTATGATAATGGCAATAGGATTCTTCCCATTGGCTGCCGCCGAGGCTCGAATCACCTTTTCATTTCCTAATCTTTTCGCTAACGTTTGGTAAGAAATTGTAGTTCCGTATGGAATATTACAAAGCTCCTGCCAAACGCTCTTCTGGAATTCAGTTCCCTGTGGATCAGTAGGGACATCAAAGGATTTTAAATCACCCTGAAAATAATTTTTGAGTTGAATAACAGTGTTTTCAAGCACTCCCGACTCTAGGTCTGGTGTCTCAGCTTGATCAGTGAAATGAACCTTAGTAATCTTACCTTCATTTTCATTAATATAAATATTGCCAACAGGACTGCTCATTACAACTTCCATCACGAAAAAAGTGATTTGTCGAGATCAAGCCAGCTTAGCGCATTAGTACCAAGCAGCTTCTCTTCGCTCGCTCTGCTTAAACCTATCGACTTAATAAGTTCTCCAGGACGATGCTCGCCCAAAGGGAAAGGATAATCTGAGCCTAGTACAACTTTATCTTCACCGATTAAATTAATGATTGCTTTTAAAGCATCAGGGTCATGTACTAGTGAATCTAAATAGAACTTTCCTAAGTAATTTCTCGGGTCAATATTATTATCCACAGCACATAAATCAGGTCTTACATGAAAGCCATGAGAAATTCTGCCTATCGTTGAAGGAAATGATCCGCCACCATGCGCAAAAGCTAACCTGAGATTTGGCAGCTTTTCTATAGTGCCGGAAAAGATGAGTGAGGTGATTGCTCTGGCAGTTTCTGCTGGCATTCCCACTAACCAAGGTAACCAATACTTAGGCATCTCATCTTTTCCCATCATGTCCCAGGGATGAATAAAAACTGCGGCTCCTAAGGTTTCTGCAGCCTGCAACACCTCAAATATTTCAGGAGCATCGAGGTTCCATTCATTAATATGCGTGCCTATTTGAATCCCGGTTAATCCAATATCGAGGCACCGTTCTAATTCTTTAATTGCTAGTTTAGGCGACTGCATGGGCAAAGTTCCGAGTCCCACAAATCGATTTGGGTATTTACTCACCACGCCAGCAATATGATCATTCAAGATCATTGAGAGATCGTGCGTGTGCTCAGGTTTAGCCCAATAACTAAACATGACCGGAACAGTGGATAAGACTTGTACATCAACCTTATGATGGTTACATTCTTTCGCCCTGACCTCTGGATCCCAGGCATTATCTTCAATCTCTCTAAAAAAGCGATTGTCCATCATCATTCTAGCGCAACACGGTTTATGGTGTTCCAGGCGAATAAATCCACTGTAGCCATAGCGCTCTTGTAAATCCGGCCAGGATTCGGGTAAGATATGGGTATGGATATCTATGGTCAGCGGGTGTTGCTCCATTAAGGCCTTTCCATTATGGTGTTGCACTCATCACATGTTCTAAGCTCTTCTGACGTATAGAAGCCTTCCATGATTGGTGGTAGCTGTTTAACAATATCCGTTAAGTCACAGTACTCCCCATGGAGCATATGATGGCAGTTTTCGCAAAACCACATAAAACCATCTTTTTCACCATGCTTACGTTTAATTTCCATAACTAGCCCAACACTATCGGCTGGCCGCTGTGGTGAATGAGGAACTCTGGGAGGTAGCAAGAAGATTTCTCCAGCCTTTATTGGGATGTCTCTAGGTGAACCATCCTCAATAATCTTCAATACAATATCGCCTTCCAATTGATAGAAAAATTCTTCGGTTTCATTATAATGATAATCTTTTCTGCTGTTGGGTCCCCCAACAACCATTACAATGAAGTCGTCATTTTCTTCGTAAACTACTTGATTCCCAACGGGAGGTTTTAATAAATGTCGATGTTCGTCGATCCAGTTCTGAAAACTAAAAGCACCTTGAATAGCCATAATTGATAATTATCTTGCTCTAAATTAATACTTTTTTACCGATCGGTTAGGGCCTTTTAGGTCGTGGCTTTAATAAAAGCATAATTCTAAATTTGTCCATTAAATGATCATTATATTTATCATTCATAAACAGAAGTTAATATGGATTTAGACTTATCTGGAAAGCGAGCTTTAGTATGCGGTAGTTCTCAGGGCATTGGGTTGGCTGCCGCTCAGGAACTTGCAGATCTAGGTGCAGATGTAACATTATTGGCAAGAAATGAGGCCTCTCTGCACGAAGCCGTTAAAAGCCTTAATACAAGCAAGAACCAAAGACACGCTGTCTTAGTAGCAGATTTCTTTAATACGAAACAGGTGCAAGCGATTGCCTCATCTCATAACGATTTTCATATCCTAATAAATAACACTGGTGGCCCTCCCGGTGGTTTGGCTGCTGATGCCGATATTGAAGAATTTCGAATTGCTTTTAATGCGCATTTAATTAATAACCAAGTTCTGGCTCAAGCGCTAATTCCATTTATGAAATCTTCAGGGTTTGGTAGAATAATTAATATAATTTCTACCTCAGTGAAAGCCCCACTCGCCGGTTTAGGTGTTTCAAATACAATTCGAGGTGCTGTTAACAGCTGGTCGAAGACTTTAGCGAATGAATTGGCGGAATTTGGTATAACTGTAAATAATGTTTTGCCAGGTGCGACTAAAACAGCACGGCTAGAATCTATTATTGCCAATAAGGCATCAAAAACAAGGCAAGAAAAAGAGGTGATCGAGCATGCTATGAAGTCTGAAATCCCTGCTAAACGGTTTGGTACTCCAACAGAGGTTGGTGCAGCAGTGGCATTCTTAGCGTCGCCGGCTGCAGGCTATATTAATGGAGTTAGCATTTCAGTAGATGGTGGACGAACAGGTTGTTTCTAGAGAACTCTAATCGAATGGAAAAAATATTAAATTATCTGAATGGAGAACTAAAGGAGCCGGCCTCTGACGATTATCTTGAAAATATTGAGCCAGCAACAGGAAAAGTCTATAGCAAAATCCCAAATTCTACCATAGAGGATATTGAGCAAGCTGTTGTGGCCGCCGAAGAAGCATTTGGTAGTTGGTCTAAACAATCTGCTGAGTTTCGATCGGCCATTCTTATGAAGATTGCAGATTTAATTGATGAAAATCTCGAACAATTGGCCCGTGCAGAAAGTATAGATAATGGCAAGCCCATCAATCTTGCACGCACAGTAGATATCCCTAGAGCATCGGCAAATTTTCGGTTCTATGCCGCAGCAATTATTAATTTCTCCTCCCGGGCCCATGTTTCTGGAGACAAAGGGGTGAATTATACCATCAATCATCCTATTGGAATTGCTGGGTGCATTTCGCCCTGGAATTTACCCTTATATCTTTTTACCTGGAAAATTGCTCCCGCTCTTGCCACGGGAAATTGTGTTGTTGCGAAACCCTCAGAGGTTACTCCGATGACGGCCTTTTTATTAAGTAAACTCTGTATCGAAGCCGGATTACCGAATGGAGTACTCAATATTATTCATGGCTTAGGTGCAACGGTAGGCGAAGAAATTGTGAAGCACGCAAAAATACAGGCGATCTCATTTACCGGCGGAACCGCCACAGGGGCACGCATTGCATCCATAGCTGCTCCTATGTTTAAGAAGTTATCCTTAGAACTAGGGGGTAAAAATCCTAATATTATCTTCGATGATTGTGATTTTGATAGGGCTTTGGCGACTACACTTCGTTCATCCTTTGCAAACCAAGGTCAGATTTGCTTGTGTGGTAGTCGGATTTACGTGCAAGAGAAGATTTACGATAAGTTCTTAGACGAGTTTACCGCAAAGGTCGCCAGAATGAAGGTGGGCGATCCTTTGGATGAAAATACCAAAACGGGAGCCGTTGTTTCCGAAAGCCACATGAACAAGGTCTTGGATTATATTCAGCTAGCGAAATCTGAAGGAGGAACCGTTGTAGTAGGAGGAAGCCAGGTTTTGTTGGAAAACAGATGTTCCGAGGGCTACTTTATTCAGCCAACCGTAATTACCGGGCTCAATGAGAATTGCAGAACTAATCAGGAAGAAATATTTGGCCCAGTAGTTACCGTTCAACCTTTTTCTAGCGAAGAAGAGGGGGTTGAGCTGGCCAACAGTACTAACTATGGATTATCTGCTACAGTCTGGACGGAGAATCTATCACGGGCGCATCGGGTAAGCGAAGCCCTGAAAGCAGGAATTGTATGGGTTAATTGCTGGCTAGTGCGTGATTTAAGAACTCCTTTCGGTGGCATGAAACAGTCGGGTGTGGGAAGAGAAGGTGGCGATGATGCCCTTAATTTCTTTACTGAAAAGAAGAATATAACGGTTCATATTGCCCGCTAGAATCATTGATTTTACTGATCATATAAAATTTGTACCTAACAAACTGTAATTCACTTATATTTAGTCACTAATAATATCAGATATTCACTTTAAGTAACAAAACCATGATTAAACGATTAATAGTTTTTGTATTCGTCATAGCATTTATCCCGGCGATTGCACAAGATACTTATCAGAAGCCGCCAAAGGCGATCCTGGATCTTGTTGATGTTCAGCTTGCTCCTTCTGTCCTTACCGACGATAGTCACGAATTTATGGTATTACGCTATCGAGATTCGTACAAAACAATCGCAGAATTATCCGAAGAAGAGATGAGACTGGCAGGTTTACGTATTAATCCGAAGACCGATATCGGGAGTCGAACAAATTATTTTAATAATCTGAAGATATTAAATATCCAAAATAAGAAGTCAACTCCAGTTCAAGTAAAAGGAATGCCGGAGAAGCCTCGTTTGGCTTATTTTACATGGTCTCCAGATCAGAAAAAAATTGCGATGACGCAAACTGTTGAGGAGGGAGTGGAAATTTGGGTACTCGATATCGAATCGGCCAGTATGAAGAAAATAACGGAGGCCAAAGTAAATGCTAACTTGCGCGACGTTATCAATTGGTTCGAAGACAGTAATTCAATGCTTGTAAAGTTTGAGCCGAAAGAGCGTGGTGCGCTTGTAGATAAAAGTACCGTTATACCTTCGGGGCCAACCATCTCTACCGGCGATGGCAAGAAGGCTCAAAACAGAACTTACCAGGATTTATTAAAGAGTAAGATTGATGAGCAAAACTTTGAACAGCTCGCTCATTCTGAACTCTATAAGGTGTCGCTCGATGGCACAAAGGAGCAATGGCTGCCCAGCGCCATGTATAGCAATATCAGCTTTTCACCTGATGGGAATTATGTGATGGTAAGTGTTATCCAAAGACCATTTTCTTATCTTGTTCCTTACTACCGTTTCCCAGCAACAACAACCATTCACACAACAGATTCTAAAGCGATTGCTACAGTCTCGGTTGTACCTTTAATCGAAGATTTACCATCAGGTAGAATGGCGGTTAGAAAAGGAAGACGCGATTTAGAATGGCGTGATGACAAACCAGCAAGTCTGGTATATTCAGAGGCATTAGATGAAGGCAATCCCGATAATGATGTTCCTTTCAGAGACGAAGTATTTACACTCGAAGCTCCTTTCACCGGCCAAGGAAAAAGTATTCTTAAGACGAAAAATCGTTATGTAGGAATAATATGGGGCGATGATAACACAGCTATTGCCTAC
>CBDUMS010000011.1:0-53594 GCA_965368405.1 uncultured Cyclobacteriaceae bacterium | reverse complement strand
CAACACTACCCATAATTCAAATTAGGCATTAACCATTTTTCAGCCTCTTCTATTTTAATATTTTTAGCCTCTGCAAAAGCCTCTACCTGATCTTTGCCAATTTTCCCAACACCGAAGTATCTTGATCCTGGATTTCCAAAGTAAAATCCACTTACACTCGCAGTTGGATACATCGCAAAGCTTTCGGTTAGACTGATACCTATATTCTTTTCCACATCAAGGAGGTCAAATAAGACTGCTTTATCCTTATGGTAAGGACATGCAGGATAACCCGGCGCTGGTCTAATCCCGCTGTATCTTTCCTGGATAAGCTCCTCATTTGTGAAGTCTTCAACCGGGTTATAGCCCCAATAGTCCTGTCGTACCTTTTTATGCATCAATTCTGTGAAAGCTTCGGCCAATCGGTCGGCGATTGCTTTAACCATGATGCTCTTATAGTCGTTATGATCTGCCTCATATTGCTCAATGAGTTTTTCGATACCGATCCCAGCAGTAACAGCAAATAACCCTAAGTAGTCCGTTCCCTTAATATGAGCCGGACGAATAAAATCTGCTAAACAGGCATTATTATCTTCACCCTTGCTCGATTGCTGTCTAATAAAAGTAAATTCTGCAATTGGTGCTCCGCTCCAATCGGTAATTGCAACGTTTTCATCCGAACTAGATGCCGGGTAAAATCCAATTACAGCCTTAGCGGTCAAACTTTTATTGGATATGATATCGTCAAGCATCTCATTGGCATCGTTGATAAGTTTTTTTGCCTCTTCGCCAACAACTGCATCTGACAATATTTTAGGATATCTTCCTTTTAACATCCAAGTCTTAAAAAAGGGCGTCCAATCGATGTATTCTCTTATCTCCGCTAAATCATAATTATTAAGCACTAAGGTTTCCTTTATCTTAGGCTCCTTACTAGCGATTTCATTCCAATCTAGCTTTATGCTATTCTTTTGCGCATCGGAGAATGGCAGCAGCGATTTCTCCTTTTTATTAGCGAGATAGTCAGTCCGCAATTTTTCGTAAGCTGCTTTCGTTTCAATCCCTAATTTATCATTGCTAAGAAGGCTTCCTGCCACGGTTACGCTTCGTGACGCATCGTGCACATGAATAACCGGTCCAGAATAATTTTGATCAATCTTAACGGCAGTATGGATCTTACTCGTCGTTGCACCACCAATCATTAATGGAATCTTAAGGCCTTCTCTTTCCATTTCTTTGGCAACATGTACCATTTCATCGAGACTTGGGGTTATGAGACCACTCAGTCCAATGGCGTCAACATTATGCTCCTTGGCAGCCGCTATTATTTTTTCAGCAGGCACCATTACACCAAGGTCTATGATTTCATAATTATTACAGGCCAAAACAACACCTACGATATTCTTACCGATGTCATGAACATCGCCTTTTACAGTCGCTAGCAAAATCTTTGATTGCGAAGAACCAGACACTTTCTCTTCTTCCAAATAGGGTAATAAGTAAGCAACAGCCTTTTTCATAACGCGTGCACTCTTTACTACCTGAGGAAGAAACATTTTCCCAGAACCAAAGAGATCACCAACATGATTCATTCCGTCCATAAGTGGACCTTCAATTACAGCGAGCGGTGATTGGATGGCCAGGCGCGCTTCTTCGATATCTTCATCAATGTAATCGGCAATTCCCTTAACTAATGCATGGTTTAAACGCGTTGCGTAATCCGTTTTCCGCCAACTATCATCCACAACCCTTGTCTTTGCAGTTCCTTTTACACTTTCTGCAAATTCCAATAAGCGCTCGGTCGCATTTTCTCTTCTATAAAAGAGAACATCCTCTACATGCATCATCAGGTCTTTGGGCACCTCATCATAAACTTCTAGCAACGATGGGTTAACGATGCCCATATCCATGCCATGATCTATAGCATGGTATAAAAATGCGGCATGTATAGCCTCTCGCACTACGTTATTGCCGCGAAAAGAGAATGAAACATTACTTACGCCACCACTAACTTTAGCTCCAGGAAGGTTTTCCTTAATCCATTTAGTGGCTTTAAAAAAGTTAATCGCATTAAGATTATGCTCCTCCATTCCCGTTGCAACCGGGAAAATATTTGGATCGAAAATAATATCGGCAACCGGAAAATTTACTTGATCAACAAGCAGCTTGTAGGCACGCTCGCAAATCTCTATCCTCCTTTCATAGGTATCGGCCTGCCCCTGCTCGTCGAATGCCATAATTATAACGGCGGCGCCATATCGCTTAACTTTAGAAGCATATTCCAAGAATTGCTCTTCTCCTTCTTTTAAGCTTATGGAATTAACCACCCCCTTACCCTGTATACAGCGAAGCCCGGCCTCAATAATCTCCCATTTAGAAGAATCAATCATTATCGGTATTCTCGAAATATCGGGCTCAGCAGCGATTAGATTCAGAAAAGTAACCATGGCTTCCTTGCCATCGATCATCCCTTCATCCATATTAACATCAAGGATTTGTGCCCCACCTTCTACTTGTTCCCGTGCAACGCTCAAAGCCTCATCAAACTTCTCTTCCTGGATAAGGCGTAAAAATTTCCGCGACCCCGTAACATTGGTTCTTTCGCCAACATTCACAAAATTTGATTCCGGGGTTATTACCAAGGGCTCTAAACCACTAAGAACTAGGGGAAAATGCTTCTCAATCACTCTTATTTCTTTAAATCTCCAACTTATCTCCAACAACTCTCGGCTGATACTTATCCGCCAAATCAGCAATTACTTTTATATGTTCCGGGGTAGTTCCACAACAACCGCCTACAATATTTACGAGTCCCTGATCGAGGAAAGCTTCAATTTGATTACCCATAATTTCAGGGGTTTCATCATACTCCCCGAACTCATTCGGTAAACCCGCATTGGGATGCGCGCTTACAAAGAATGGCGATTCTTTGTCCAATACCTGCAGGTATGGTCGGAGCTGATCAGCTCCAAGCGCGCAGTTCAGGCCAACAGACAGTAAATCAATATGGCTAATCGAAATCAAGAAAGCATGTGTGGTCTGTCCGCTTAAGGTTCTGCCGCTGGCATCAGTTATGGTTCCTGAAACCATTACGGGCAACTTCTTCCCAATTTCATCGAATAGCTCCTCTATTCCAAATAACGCCGCTTTGGCATTAAGGGTATCGAACACGGTTTCTACCAAGAGAAGATCAGACCCACCATCAATTAGTCCTAGCGCTTGTTCCTTATAAGTTTGTTTTAGCTCCTCAAAATCCACAGCTCTGTAGCCCGGATTGTTAACATCAGGTGATAAACTTGCTGTACGATTGGTAGGCCCAAGTGAACCTGCAACAAAGCGCGGTTTTCCCGGGTTCTCCACTGTAAATTCATCGGCAGCTTCGCGTGCTAATTTCGCCGATTGAAAATTAAGATCATAGACAAGATGCTCCGTGCCATAATCAGCTTGTGAAATTGCATTTGCATTAAAGGTATTTGTTTCGGCGATATCGGCCCCAGCCGCAAAGTAGTCTCTATGGATATCACGAATAATATCCGGTTGGGTAAGCGACAATAAATCATTATTGCCTTTTAGTGGTTTAGGATGATCTTTGAGAGAATCATTCCTAAAGTCCTCTTCTTCTAGCTTGTGCCGCTGAATCATCGTACCCATGGCACCGTCCAGGACCAAGATTCGTTGCGATAAAATAGTTTGTATATCTGCTCTCTCCATATTACATATTAATCAAGAAAGAGTGTAGAAGTATATATCTCCTCATCTTAATCTAAGCTTTTGCTTAGAAAGGGAATTAGCACCAAGTTTGCCAAGGTTGCTAAGACTTCATAGGGCCCTGTCCCTCCGTCTTTCTTGATAAGTTAAGTCACAAAGAAACTATAAATATTTTGATTATTACAAGTTGCGCACCAGCAATAATTCATTTTCAAGTAAAAAACCCGTTTAAATTTTACTTCGAATGATTATCTTTAGGATAGACATCCGTATAAATGGGCACCCAAAACATTAGAATTATTTCCGGAAGTAAGGGTAAACAAGAGTTTACAAAATCCTTGCTCAACGATATTAAGGCTTTAGAGCGCATGCTTAAAGAAGAGCGTTTCGAAAGCGATATTCAGCGCATTGGTGCCGAGCAAGAATTAGGGATTGTGAACAAATTATGGTTGCCGTCCATGATTTATGATAAAATTCTTGACGAAGTAGACGATGAGCATTTTACCACAGAACTTGGCCGATTTAATATTGAAGTTAATTTAGATCCCTTTAAATTCACCGGCGATTGCTTCACGAAAATGCATAAACAGCTCGACACCATGGTGAATAAAGCGAAGGTAGCTGCAGAAAAATTCGATTCTAAAATAGTGCTAACGGGTATTATGCCAACGTTGGGTCGCGGACAGCTGAAGTTCGATTTTATGACCCCTAATCCACGTTTCGAAGCGCTGAATAAATCGATGGCGACCCGAAGGAAAGGAAATTTTGAGTTGAATATCATTGGAATAGATGAATTAGTTACCTCACATCCTAATATTTTATACGAAGCCTTTAATACCAGTTTTCAGGTACATTATCAACTCGCTCCTTCAAATTTTGCCGCACAATTCAACTGGGCACAAGCGATTTCAGGACCGGTTTTGGCAGCCGTGTGTAATTCGCCCCTATTAATGGGTAAACGCCTCTGGTCAGAAACAAGAATTGCCCTTTTTCAGCAAAGTGTTGATATTCGAAACAGTGCTATTGTAAAACGCGATATTGAGCCTCGTGTCACTTTCGGCACCCATTGGTTAAAGGATTCTGTGGCAGAAGTTTATTACGATTCCATTAGTAGGCATACACCAATACTTGCTCCAGCGGTAATGGAGGACAGCTTACAAATGTTAGATGAAGATAAAACTCCAAAGCTCTCGTCGCTTTGTTTGCACAGCGGAACTGTTTACATGTGGAATCGGGCTTGTTACGGTTTATCCGATAATGGCAAACCTCATTTCAGAATAGAAAACCGCTATATGCCCGCTGGCCCCACCACGCTCGATGAAGTAGCGAACGCAGCATTTTGGCTCGGCCTTATGGCAGGTATGCCAGAAGAGCATAAGAGCATTAATAAGGAAATGGATTTTGAAGATGTACGGTTTAACTTTTATAATGCTGCACGACTCGGGATCGATTGCAATTTTAAGTGGATGGGTGAAGTATATGATGCGCGAGATTTAATTCTAGAGAAATTTATTCCTTGGGCACACGAAGGCCTTACCAAGATGAAGGTAGATCCAAAAGACATCAATCACTATCTAAGCATTATTCAACATCGGGTTGATCAAAGAGGCACTGGTTCGGCCTGGATACTCAATAATTTTAATCAATTACTACGTAAATCCACTCCAAAGGAAGCAAGTGTTAGTCTAACCCGACTGTTGGTCAAAATGGAAGCTACCGGTGAACCGGTTCATCTATGGCCGATTATTGAGCATACCATGAAAGATGGGCATAACCATTTTCACCGGGTAGATCAAATAATGACAACGGACATCCCAACTGTTCATGCCGACGACCTGCTCGATCTGGTCATCAACTTTATGATTTGGCGTAATGTACGTTATATAGCTGTAGAAAATAGCAAGCACGAGTTGGTAGGAATGGTAGCTTCACGCTTGCTTATAAGGCTGTTAAAGGATGGTTGGAAAGACGGACTAACTGTTAAGGATATAATGGTTAAAGACTTAATCACAGCTGGCCCGGCTACCCCTACTCAGGAAGCAATAGGGTTAATGACTGAGCATAATATTGGCTGTCTGCCCATAATCTCAAATAAAAGACTTTTAGGTATGCTCACGGAGCGTGAAATCGTTAATATTGTGCACCTAACGCAAAAGTTTCAGCATTCAGGTTAATGGAGCAGGTTTGGGATAAGATCGAAGATCTTTTAATTCATAAAAGTAGAATAATTACAGAGATTACAGGTAAGAATACTGGACCTGCAATCGCCTTTTGTGCAGGCCTGCATGGCAACGAACCCTCTGGAGTACTTGCCTTGCGTAATGTTTTTGATAAAATTGAATCGGAACATATCCCTGTAAATGGCAAATTATTAGCATTTATAGGGAATCGTAATGCGCTTCATAAAAAGACGCGGTACACAGAAAAAGACCTTAATCGGATGTGGACGAGGGATAATATTCAGAAGCTCCATAATTCTGGTTTTGACGATCGCGAGCTCAACCCCGAAGCCGTAGAAATGATTGAAATTGATCATCTACTGCAGGGCTTCTTACAAGGTCTTAATGGCGAAGAACGATTTTTTGTTGATCTGCATACGACATCCTCACCCTCTATACCCTTTGCTGCAATAGACACCCAACCTCAGAGTTACAAGTTTGCACTGCAATTACCGATCCCTTTTGTTTCTAATCTCGATGAGTTTTTAAAAGGAACATTAATGCACTACCTCGATCATATGAAGTTTAAGGCCATCGTTTTTGAGGCAGGCATGCACGATGATCCAGCGTCAATTCAAAAACACGAAGCCATGCTTTGGCTTGTTCTAGGATTATCTGGAGCAGTCTCTAAAGAAAACATACCCAATTATGAAGGATGTTTTACCTTACTACAGGGTTTATCGGAGCATCCGCACAAAGTTTTTAAAATACTTTACAGGCATCAAGTTGATAATAACGAAAACTTCGAAATGGTGCCAGGGTTTATTAATTTTCAGCCTATTGAAAAAGGAATGTTACTCGCCTTTGAGAACGGCAACCCCGTAACCGCTCAATATTCAGGTAATATATTTATGCCGCTCTATCAGAATCAAGGTGCGGATGGGTACTTTATTATTGAACGAAGTGAGAACCATTAATTGCTTTGTTCTGTTACCACTTTAAATAAAGGAAGAGAAAAAATGCGTGTATCTGTTTTTAGAAAGGAACACTTTAATGCGGCTCATCAGCTCCTAAATAAAAATTGGAGCGACGAAAAGAATCAGGCGGTATTTGGTAAGTGTTTTAATCCAAATTTTCATGGACATAATTACGATCTAATTGTAAAGGTTACCGGTGAAATAGACCCTGATACAGGCTATGTTATGGATATGAAAGTCTTAAGTGATCTTATCAAAAAGGAAATTCTTGACCGATTCGATCATAAAAACCTTAACCTCGATACCGAAGAATTTGCTAACTTGAACCCTACTGCCGAAAATATTGTTGTAGTAATCTATAAAATACTGAGACAAAAAATCGACAGAGCATTAGATCTGAAGATCAAGCTTTATGAAACAGAAAGAAATTATGTTGAATTCCCCGCTTAAAAAAACAGTAATTGATGATGATCATGTAGCGTCATCGGTAGACACCCCGATGCGGGACGATGCTTTTGAAATGAGTGATGAAGAAAAAATCACAAAGATTTCCTATCATTTCAGAAACATCATGGAGACATTAGGTCTCGATCTTACAGACGATAGCTTGAGCGGCACCCCCAATCGCGTGGCCAAAATGTATGTGCAAGAAGTTTTTAGTGGCCTAGATCCTAAAAATAAGCCAGCGGCAACCCTGTTTGAGAATAAATTCAAATACGATCAAATGGTGGTGGAAAAAGATATAACATTTTACTCGCATTGCGAACACCATTTTGTTCCCATTTACGGCAAAGCTCATGTGGCTTATATTTCTTCAGGGAAGGTAATTGGCCTATCAAAGATTAACAGAATTGTACAGTATTTCGCAAAGCGACCACAAGTTCAGGAAAGACTTACCATGCAGGTGGGCGAACAGCTTATGGAGTATCTTAATACAAAGGATGTGGCTGTTGTTATGGACGCCAATCATTTATGTGTTTCTTCTCGTGGAGTGGGCGATGTGAACAGCAAAACTGGCACCGCTTTCTTTAATGGTAAATTCAAGGATGATATTACCAAAAAGGAATTTCTGAACTACATCAATTCAAAATAATCTATTACCGGATTTTCCTGTAATATTTCAGTCCTGCCTAAGTATTATCTCAAATTTCTAATATCTTTGCACCTCATTTTAGAAACGTGTAAAAAACTAAGTAATGAATAATATTGTTTACCTAATTCCTGCAGCCGGTCTAATCGCAATAATCGTAATGATTGTTAAGAGTGCCTGGGTATCTAAGCAAAGTGCAGGAGAAGATAAAATGGAAAGCATTGCTAAGCATATCGCTGAGGGAGCAATGGCTTTTTTAAAGGCGGAATGGAAGGTCCTAACCTATTTTGTTGTTATTACCGCCATCTTACTGGGATACACAGGAACTTTAGTAGAAGATTCCAGCCCAATCATAGCCCTCTCTTTTATTATTGGAGCACTGCTCTCTGCATTTGCTGGTTACATAGGAATGAACGTTGCCACCAAGGCTAATGTTCGTACCACTCAAGCTGCTAAAACAAGTCTGAAAAATGCCTTGAAAGTTTCTTTTACAGGAGGTACTGTAATGGGACTTGGCGTTGCCGGTCTTGCTGTGCTCGGCTTGAGTAGTCTTTTCATTGGGTTCGTATACTATTTTGTTCCTGAAGGCGCCTCTGCCATGGGTATTGAAATGAAGACGGCAATTGAAGTTCTTGTTGGTTTTTCATTAGGCGCTGAGTCTATTGCATTATTCGCGCGTGTTGGTGGTGGTATTTATACCAAAGCTGCCGATGTTGGTGCAGACCTTGTTGGTAAAGTGGAAGCAGGTATTCCTGAAGATGACCCTAGAAACCCTGCAACGATAGCAGATAATGTAGGTGATAATGTGGGAGATGTTGCCGGAATGGGAGCTGACCTTTTTGGTTCATATGTTGCAACGATTTTAGCAACAATGGTTTTAGGACAAGAAATTGATTCTGCCGATGATTTTGGTGGTATGGCACCTATGCTACTGCCAATGATGATTGCAGGTGTTGGTGTTATAGCATCCATAATTGGAACCATGTTGGTTACCATTAAAAACGAAAACGGAAATGTTCAGAAAGCGCTAAATATCGGCAACTGGACATCAATTATAATTGTAGTAATAGCTTCTTACCCCCTCTCTAAATGGTTGCTTCCTGAGAACTTAGTTATTAGAGGTTTTGAATTCACAAATACAGACGTCTTCTGGGCCATCGTTGTTGGTTCTATTGTTGGCGCTTTAATGAGTATCATCACCGAGTACTATACCGGCATGAATCGTAAGCCAGTAAATTCAATTGTTAATCAATCAAGTACTGGCCATGCAACAAATATTATTGGTGGCCTTGCTGTGGGCATGGAATCTACTGTAATGCCTATCTTGGTATTAGCTGCAGGTATTGTATTATCGTACTCGTTTGCCGGACTCTATGGAGTAGCTATAGCAGCTGCCGGTATGATGGCAACAACGGCCATGCAGCTTGCGATCGATGCCTTTGGTCCGATTGCTGATAACGCAGGTGGAATCGCTGAGATGAGTGAACTACCTGAAGAAGTTCGCGGCAGAACAGATATTTTAGATGCTGTTGGTAACACTACAGCAGCGACTGGTAAAGGATTTGCAATTGCTTCTGCGGCCTTAACGGCACTAGCATTATTTGCAGCATTTGTCGGAATATCAGGAATTGATTCTATCAATATTTACAAAGCACCAGTACTGGCATCGCTTTTTGTTGGCGCCATGATTCCTTATATATTTTCTTCGTTAGCAATTGCCGCTGTTGGTAGAGCTGCTATGGCGATGGTTGTTGAAGTACGCCGTCAGTTTAAAGAAATACCGGGTATTCTTGAAGGCACATCGGAGCCGGAGTACGAGAAGTGTGTTGATATATCAACTGCTGCCTCTATTAAGGAGATGATGCTTCCTGGAGCGATTGCATTAATAGTGCCATTGCTCATTGGATTTGGATTTCAAGGAGTGTTCCCTGATTCATCTTCTGCCGAAATGCTAGGCGGTCTATTGGCAGGTATCACAGTTTCGGGAGTCTTACTCGGAATTTTCCAGAATAATGCTGGAGGAGCATGGGATAATGCGAAAAAGTCGTTCGAGAAAGGTGTTATGATTAATGGCAAGATGGAATACAAAGGTTCAGATGCTCATAAAGCTTCGATTACCGGCGATACTGTGGGCGATCCTTTCAAAGATACTTCAGGTCCATCCATGAACATCCTGATCAAGTTAACCTCTATTGTGGCTCTTGTAATCGCACCTCATATTGCGGTAGAAGATCACAAGCATGCTATGAATGTAGATGTTACCCCAGTTGAAATTATTGTAGATAGCAACCTTAATGAGGTAGCTACCGATAAATAATTGAAAGATTTTAATTTAATTTGAACCCTGACATCAAAAGATCGTTGGGGTTTTTTTATAAATAATAACAAATATGCGCGCGACAATAATTATTTTATTCCTAGCCTTTGCAAGTTTTGCCCAGGCACAGGACATCTTCGGAAAATGGAAAACTATTGACGATAATACGGGTAAGCCTAGGTCAATTGTGGAAATCACTGAAAAGGATGGCAAAGCCTATGGTAAAATCCTAAAGCTTTTTCGGGAACCCGGCGAAGAACAAGATCCTATCTGTGATGAATGCACCGATTATCGAAAAGATAAGAAAGTGATTGGCCTTACCATTATTACCGATATGGTTAAGGATGATGATGAGTGGGAAGACGGAGAAATCCTTGATCCCGAAAACGGTAAAGTATATGATTGTAAAATGTGGGTAGAAGATGGAAAACTACAAGTGCGTGGCTATGTCGCATTTTTCTTTCGAACCCAAACCTGGCTCCCTGCAGAAGATTAGTACTTAGGTAAATTGCCTAATTTTAAGATTAAGTAAATAGCCTATTTCTAAGGATTCAACACCAATTAACTTTGAACCAGTAGAATATTTCATGTTGGTTTTTGGTTTAATTGGTTTAGATGCCCGGAGCGCCCTGTTTCGGGCATCTTTCGTTTCCATGAAATGAGTATTATTATAATTTTTCTTGTAATTTTATTAATTAATTCGGCGGAGTTGATAACCTAGTTTGTTTAATTAAACTATCTTACGCGAAGATTGTGTGATTATATTTATTTGCTAAAAAAAATTGTACAATTTGGGGTTACCACCCAGATTAGAATTGTATATAAGAGAGAATAATCTATGACCGAGCAAGAATTGTTTGCAAGGATATGCCAAGGCGATGAGGAGGCATTAGAAGTTGTATATCAGAAGAACTATCGGATGATGGTAAGACTGGTTACATCTAATAATGGAACTGAAGAGGAGGCTAAGGATGTTTATCAAGAGGCGGTTGTAGTCTTTTGGCAAAAGGCCAATAGCGGCAATTTGGTGTTAACCTCTAAGATGAGTACATATATTTACAGTATATGCCTGAATCTTTGGAGAAAGGAACTTGATAGAAAAAAGCGATATTCTAATGAAGAAAAAGATACGAAGGAATATCAAGATCAAGACAAAAACGAACGTGTTAAGATTATTCAAGAGTGCATTGGCAAACTAGATGAAACTTGTAGAAATGTACTCACCTATTATTACTTCGACGGAATGTCGATGAAAGATATAGCTGAGAAAATCGGATTTGCAAATACAGATACAGCAAAAACGAAAAAATATAAATGTAAAAAGAAGCTGGATGAGCTCATTAGATCGCTTTATTCAGAAAATGATTTTTTAGACTAAGATGACGAATCAAGAAAAAATTGAGGCTTATTTTGATAATCAACTATCTGCTGATGAGCAAAAAGATTTGTTCAGTCAGTTGGAAAGCGATGCTTCTTTAAAGAAGGAGTTCGAATTTCAGGAAGAGATTGTTGAAGGATTAAAAGCTTATAGAAAACAAGAATTAATTAATCGACTCGACAATGTTCGTGTTGCTTCAGGTGCGCAAGCCATTTGGTTAAAAACGGCTGGGTTTGTAGGGGCTGCTATTATTTTAAGTGGTGCTGCGTATTGGTTCTATTCTACCGGCACTGATACAAAAACAATAATTTCACAAGAGCCGATAATTGAAGAAATAGCCAAGCAACAACCTATAACTGATCCGGAACAACAAGATGCAACAGCGTCCGATGAAAGTCAAGCCATTCAGGAAGACCCAATTCAGGAGTCAGAAACTATTGTAAAAACAGCAGAAGAAGCATTACCGGATTCTCCACAAACAGAATCTCAAAGTACGGCTTTACCTAAAGTGCAAGTTCCTGAAATGATGGAACCGGGTAAGGAGAGCACAATTAACCTAGAAGAGGATTTGGAAGCACCCGAAGCTATGGCTTCTGAAGCCATCTCGGTAAAAAGCAGTACCGATGTGATGATTAAGCTGAATAAAAAGTATCCATTCCATTATCAAGTCAAAGATGGCGACCTAACCCTATACGGTGATTTTGGCGATACAACCTTTGAGGTAATAGAGTTGAAAACCACGACTGGTATCAATTCATATTTATTCTACAAAGAAAATTTCTACGCGCTTCAGGATAACTCCAGCGAAATACAGCCGCTACGAATTCTGGAAAATTATGAAGTTGTTGAGGCGCTTAAGAAAAGAAGGTGATGAGCCAATTTAGTTGAGCGATTTTCTGGCTCTCCTAACTTACTAAGGATTTTACGTGTTGCTTCGGTGTTATACCGTAACGCTTTTTATAAGCAGCTATAAAGTGACTTGGATTAGAGTAGCCAACCTGTGCCGCAACTTCCTTAATCCGTGAATTATTTACGGTTAAAAGTTTACGAGCCTGCTCCATGCGATATTCAGCGAGGTAACCATATACCGTATTACTAAATACTGATTTAAACCCTACTTTTAGTTTAAACTCGTTGGTGCCAACCATTTTAGAAAGCAATTTCAAGGAAGGTGGATCGATCATACGTTCGATAATAATCCGCCGAGCCTCTTTGATCTTTTCCATCTCCTCGGCATCAATTACAAAAGGACAGACAGCGTCTGTTTCTTCTTCGTTGTTCGGCGTATCCATATACAAAGAGAGGAACTCCATAATTTTGCCTTGCTGGTAAATCTTGCGCACACTCTCTCGATGAATTCCATTAAAAAGTTGATGAACAATAACAGCAATAGAAGGTGTCATGGTTTTATCTAGAAAATAACGATCCATCTTATAGTTATCCATGAACTCTTTCGCAGCCGCGGCATCTCTACCAAATGAACTACCAAATATTTCATGCAATTCTTTCATACCAATAACGATTGAAAGGATCGCCGACTTCTTATCTAACGTTATTTCAATAACCGATTCATTTCGGGGATTAGAAAACAAAAAGAAGTTATCACCGTTTAGAATAGCTTCTTCAGTGTTTTGTGTCGATAGTAGTTTAACGTTACCTCTCAACGAAAAAAAGAAGTGCAGCATTTGAGGAGAATGCGGAAATGAGATCACTTGCGCATCCAAGGTGTCATTCGTGAATTGATAAACACCCATCCCATCAGAAAGAATAGACTTTTGCAGATCGCCTTGATCTGTAAATTTATCTAAATAATCAAACCCCTTTTCTATCATTCTTTACTTTCTCTAATGTACAATAGTACATTTTTTCCTACAAAAATTCTCCCAAACAGCACAATAATCAAAGCCTTCGATTTCCCTTAAACGTCATTTTTAATACCCTGTTGGTCATAATACAGCCTTGTTCCAAGCTACTTTTGAACTATTAACGTTTGAACATGAAAATTCTATCCCTGACTGCCTTAATTTTTTTTAGTCAACTAGTTTTTGCGCAGCAGATAATTAAAGTTTTAGATAGTGAAACGAACGAACCCGTACCTGGCGTTCTGGTAGAAGTTATCAATAGCGATTCAAAGCGGATTGACGCGAATGTAACCGATTTTGATGGTCAGGTTAAGTTTGATATAACAGGGAATTACAATATTAGGGTAAGTCATGTAAGCTATAGTAAATTCCAAACTGCTTTAGAGCAAGGCAATATGACCATTACTCTAAAGCCTAATACTACAACCCTTGGCGATGTTGTAATAACCGGCCAGTATCATCCGCAATCTGCAGAAAACTCAGTTTATTCAGTAAGAGCAATCGATAACCAGACTATTCAAAATCAGGGAGCTATTCAGTTAACTGATGTGCTATCAAAAGAATTGAACATTCGCTTGAGCCCGGATATGGCTACTGGAGAAACAGGTTTCTCAATTCAGGGAATGAAAGGTTCTAATGTAAAAATTTTAGTCGACGGTGTTCCGCTGGTAGGAAGAAATGGCAATGGCAATAATGCAGATGTTAGTCAAATAAACCTCAGCACAATTGAAAGGATTGAAATAGTTGAAGGTCCTATGGCTGTAAATTACGGTGCTAATGCCCTAGGGGGTGTTATAAATCTAATAACCAAAAGTGGTAGCACAGAAAAATTCTCGCTAGGGGCAAGTATTCAGACAGAAACAATAGATAATAAGCTTGGCGCCGAAGATGGCAAATACGTTGCCAACATAAACTCGAAATATTGGTTTGATGACACCTATTATACTAAAGTGAATCTCGGATTCAACCGATTCAATGGTTACCAGGGAGATAGAACTGGCCGGGAAAAGCAATGGAACCCAAAAACGCAATTGCTTGGCGATGTTACCATGGGAATGCGGCGTGAAAATATTAACATCTATTATAAATTAGATTACCTGTACGAAGAAATATATGATGCCGGACCAGTTGCTACTGGACAAACCTATGCCTTCGATGAAAAATATATCACGAACCGAATGGTACATCAAATTCAAGCCAACGGTGCCCTCTACGATGGTAATCGATACTCATTGATTTTTTCGTATTCTGATAATAATAGAGTAAAGAATACCTTTTTAAAGGATCTGGTTACAGGAGAAAAAACCAATACAGTTAGTCCGGGAGCTCAAGATACTACCACCTATAATGCCTTTATAGCAAGAGGTACCTACAGTGCTGTTGAAGTTTCTTCTTGGCTTGACTTTGAGCTTGGCTATGATATCAATCTTGAAAAAACAACAGGTGGCAGACTTGCAGAAGGTAGTGAAGCCATCCAGGACTATGCCGTTTTTGCCTCTGCGGAGTTTAAACCAGGAGATATGCTAAAAATCAGACCAGGAGTTCGGTGGGCTTATAACTCTAAGTTCGCCTCCCCTATTGTGCCGTCTGTTAATATCAAGTATTCCCCTACCGAACGTTTTGACCTTAGGGCGGCTTATGGACGGGGTTATCGAGCGCCAGGTTTAAGAGAATTATATATGGAGTTTGTCGATGCAACACACCGCGTATTTGGAAACGAGAATCTGGTTCCCGAAACTTCGCATCATGTCGATGCCGGCTTTATCTATAAAATAAAAGGTCAAAATATCTTACTTAACTCCGAACTTTCGGGTTTCTATAATGACATTACCAACTTAATTGATTTTGCATATTCGGAAACTGATGCAGGTTATGCTAAGTACACCAATATTGGCGAATTCAAATCGATTGGATTTAATATTAAGGAAAGACTAACCTGGCGAGATTTCGAAGCGGGTCTTGGCTATGCTTATATCGGTCGTTACGACAACCCCACTGCAGAGAACATACCAGATAATTATTTATTCTCTCCCGAGGTTTCAGTTGATGCCACCTATTTCTTTAAAAGGTCAGGAATTACCTTGAGTACTTTTTATAAATATACTGGTGAAACAAGTCAATACACCTATAGTACCGATGAAGACGGAAATGAAGGTTATAACCTCTCAACCGTTGGCTCGTTCGATATTTGGGATGTCACGGCCAGTCGATTGATGGGAAAAATGGTAAGACTGACGCTAGGGGCTAAAAATATTCTAAACACCACTAATATCTCAAACACAACAGTTGCCGTTGGTGGTGTTCATTCAAACAATGGTAACCGTCCTATTAGTTATGGGCGATCATTTTTCGTGAAGTTAGATTTTAATTTGAACTAAATAAACAAACAACTAAAAACAATGAGAACATTATCTAAAACTATAATCCTGTCATTATTATTTGGCTTTTTTGCCTGTGAGCCTAACGACAGTATTGAACCAACGCCACCTTCCGATGGAGACGTTATTGAAGCAGAAGTAGGAGGTCCAGACCAGCCTAATCAGGTATTTATTGATCTCAGCACAGGAATAGCTACCGTAGTGAATAAAGACAATTGGGATCTTGGATTTTCAACAGATGGCGATTTTAAAGTAATATTAAACTACGCCGCCCATGTTGTGGCACGCCCAACGGAGGCTACTAATCTTAATGATGTTACCAGCGAACTAGTAACAGAAGACTATAAAGCTGTGACGGTTGTCGCACCAGAAGGCAATATCGAATGGATTGATAACCCGGATGGCAATATGGCTGAAACCGCGATTGCTACCATAGATGCCAATGCCGACAATAATGTTGTTTACGTTATTAATCGAGGCCAGCTCGAATCTAATGGCGAATTGGTTGAAAGAGGATTTCTTAAGGCTAAGATTACACGTGAAGGTGGATCTTTTGTAGTAACATACGGTGATATTAACGATACCACTTACGAAACGGTAACTGTTGCTAAAGACGACAAATACAACTTTGTCTTTTTTAGCTTCGACGATGGCGTGGTAACAATTGAACCAGAAAAAAATCTTTGGGATCTGGAAATGACTACAACATCAAACTATTTCTTTGATCGTGAAAATAATGTTATGGTGCCGTATAAGTTCAAAGATTATTCTATCCTGAATTATGGTAGAACAAAAGTGGCAAATATTGAAGTTACTGAGACCGTTAATTACGCTGATTTTACCTTAGAAGATGCTCAAGCCCTCAGGCTAGAAAACAATAGACTTGGTATCGGTGGAACATGGCGAAAGTTCGATTTCGCTTCCTTCTCTTATACCATTAATCCTGATATCTTTTACGTAATAGAAGATACTGAAGGCAACCTCTATAAACTTGCTTTTACAAGAATGCTTTGTGCTGAAGCTGCTTGTGCTGGTGAAAGAGGATATCCTGAGTTTACTTATGAACTATTGAAATAAAATTATTGTTATCTAACTGTTGGTTAGGTTATATCATCCCCGGGCAGAACTCTTCTTCTCGGGGATTTTTTATACCCCATTAGTAGTAGATAATTTTTACCTTTGTGCTTGAATAAAAAAAGATATGGAAAAGCAAATAGTAACACCGAATAGGTCATTAACGGAAGACACAGAAAAATTATTAAATACTCAGGTCGGATTAGAGGCAATGTCCTCTTCTTCATATTTGGCCATGGCTTCTTGGTGCGATAAAGAAGGATACGCAACCTCTGCAGATTTCCTATATCGCCATTCCGATGAAGAACGCATGCACATGCTAAAAATAGTTCATTATATTAATGAGGCTGGCGGGCATGCACTGCACCCAGATATTACAGGGATAAAGCACGACTACAAAAGCTTAAGAGAAGTATTCGAAACTATTTTGGATCATGAGATTGCCGTAACCAAGGCTATTAACAATTTAGTAGATCACTGCTTCCAGATAAAAGACTTTACAACATTCCATTTCTTACAGTGGTATGTTACTGAACAACGTGAAGAAGAAACTGTTGCCAGAAGAGCGGTAGAGCTGTTCGATATTATCGGTGAAGCAGGAGTTGGCCTTTGGACTATTGATAACGAAATAGGAAATCTTGAAAGTTTTGCTAATGGTGGTGGTGCTGCGCCAAGTGCTGAATAGCGTCATTAGTGCCTGACTATAAGACTTAATTATGGCCAGGTTTGTATATTATTTATTTATAAAGCCCCTATCGTACCTCCCGGTTAGGGTGCTTTATTTTTTTTCTGAACTAATCTTCCTGCTAGTCTATTTTGTACTTCGGTATAGAAGAGATGTTGTAACTGAACAACTGAATAATTCATTCCCGGAAAAAAACTCTGAGGAAATTAAAGAAATCGAGGTGGCCTTCTATAAGCACTTTTCCGATTTGCTGGTAGAAAGCTTAAAACTATTTAGTATTTCCCCAACCGAGTTGAATGCTCGGATGAAAATAACCAATCCCGAGGTTCTTAGTGAATACTTTCACAAGGATCAAAACATAATTCTTGTTGGTGGTCATTATAATAATTGGGAGATGCTAGCAGTTTGTATGAATGATCAAATTCAGCATCAAGTTGTAGGCATCTACACTCCACTTACCAACTTATTCTTTGAGAAAAAGTTTTCAGCTTCAAGAACTAGGCTGGGAACAATCTTAGTCTCGAAATATGCGGTTAAAGAATTCTTCGAGAAAAAACAGGACAGCCCAGTAGCTATTGTGTTTGGTGCAGACCAAAGTCCACAATTTGTAAAAGACAATACCTATTGGACCCGATTTTTGAATCAAGACACTCCGGTGATGTTTGGAACAGAAAAATATGCTGTAAAGCATAATCTACCAGTGTTTTTCATGTCTGTAGCAAAAGTAAAAAGAGGTTTTTATGAGACTACCTTCACACTGCTCGAGGAAAACCCGATCACCTCTGAGTATTGCTCAATTACAGAACAACACACTCGTTTACTCGAAAAGCTGATTCAAGAACAACCAGCACATTACTTATGGACTCATAAACGCTGGAAACACAAACGGAATAGGATTCAATAGCCGCCCATTACTGCCTGAAGCACCTGTGTGCTATCGAGAAACAGATAGACTAAAAACACAATCAAGGAAATGATTGATATCTGACGAAATACCTGAATTTTCATCTTCGTATCAGGAAGGTTATAGCTTTGAATGGCTTTATTCATAAGAAAGTAACTATAGACAACAGGTAGCTGTAATACCACAAACAGCACCACGTGCTCTGTTTGGAAATTACGCCCTAATAATAGGACAAAAGCTAATAGCAGTAGCCGAAAAAGAATACTAACCTGCCGATTAGTGTGATTAACGGATGCCTGCGATGTAGAATCTTTAAGAATGCCAAAATCGCTAGTTATATTACTCAAGTAAGCAAAAAGCAGTGATCCAACCACTAAATATTCAAGCAGCGCAAGCCTGAATATTTTGCTAAAAGCATACTGATTAAGCCCTAAATAAATCCCCGACCAGAATATCAATCCAATAAGAGGACTTAGCAAGACCCTTATGCGGGATTCATCATTAACCTGCGTGTAAACGGTGTACATTAAAATAAATATCAGCACCGCTAAAGTATAATCAAGGTTAATCTTAGTACTCTGCCATACCAGCACCGCCAAAGAAAAAACCAATAAGATATCGAGAATTTTGAACCCTTTGAGATTTCTGCGAATTTCACTAACTCTTGCCGAAAGATAATTAGCACTGACCACCGCTAGTACCAACGAAACCAGCATAACAGTGCCGATACGCCAGCCAACAATATTGGGCGAGGCGGTTAAGCCCAATAATAAAACTGGCAAGAGGTAATAGATATCAATGAACCTAAACTTCTTCATTAATTTAATTAGAGTACGAGGAGTGATTATTGATTTCCATTAGGAAATTCATACCGTAAATATAATCAAAGTGTATTTTTGCCAGCGGCATGGATAAGAATCATCAAAGCAGACTTGCATCTTTTCTACCCTTTACCTTAACAAGCATTGCTTTTGTTATTTTGGTTGTCTTGGTCACAAGCTGTAATAGAACTCGCCCTAAACCTTTGATCATCGCGACAGCGGCTAATGCACAATTTGCAATGGAAGCTATATCCACCGAGTTCGAGGAAATCACTGGCATTCCCACAGAGGTCATTATAAGCTCTTCTGGCAAGCACACGGCTCAAATTGAGGCAGGAGCACCCTATGATATTTTTGTTTCTGCAGACCTGAAATACCCACAAAGACTTTCTGAACTTGGCCTATCAACTACCCCCCCCAAAGTCTATGCATTTGGTCAACTGGTTTTATGGTCTACAGTACACGCAGACTATGCACATATCGATTCGGCGCGTTCCATATCCGTTAAACATTTTGCCATTCCAAATCCAGCTACGGCACCATATGGAGTTGCTGCCGAAGAATATCTTAGGCGAATCAATAAGTGGAGTTTAATTGAGCCCAAGATGGTATTTGGTGAAAGTGTTGCTCAAACCAATCAGTATATCATTTCCGGATCAGCTGAGTTGGGAATTACCGCGGCCTCTGTTGTGTTCTCACCAAAGCATAATAGTTTAGGCAAATGGAGTCTGATTGACCAATCACTCTACTCCCCTATCGAACAGGGTGCAATAATCATTAAATCGACTTCACAACCCGAAAACGCCGAGAAGTTTTACTTATTTTTATTCTCATCCAAAGCACAGTCCATTTTAAAGCGCTTTGGCTATAAAACATTAGCACCTGAATGAATTCATTACAAGGAATAATCGAGGATGTAGAGGTAAGCGGAAACCTTTCCCTGGTCACGATAAAGGTGAAAAAATGCGTTTTTAAATCAATAGTTATAGAAACACCAGAAACAGCAAATTATTTACGAAAGGATGGTAAAATTAATGTGCTCTTTAAAGAAACCGAAGTGATCATCGGCAAGGATGAAAAAATGCAAATTAGTATAAGGAATAAGATGCTTGGTCTTATCAAATCAGTTGAGTCTGGTTCACTACTCTCCAAGCTAGTTATAGACACCAATGCCGGAGAAATAATCTCTATCATTACTACGAATGCCGTTAAAAATCTAGGTTTAGCTGTTGGCTCAAGCGTTCTGGCGATGGTAAAAACCAATGAAGTGCTTTTAGAAGAATGTTAGACTGGACGCCCATATGGATAACGCTACGCTTAGCTGCAATTACCACTCTTATATTGCTAATCCTGTCTGTTCCCCTCTCATACTGGCTTGCCTTTACACAGTCTAAGTTAAAATCTCTTGTAGCTACCCTGGTGAGCATGCCCTTGGTACTACCACCGACCGTAATAGGATTTTATCTTCTTGTAGCGTTTAGTCCTAATAATTTTTTAGGAAGTTTTCTACAAGAATGGTTTGGGTTACAACTAATCTTTTCTTTCCAGGGATTAGTGCTTGCTTCAGTTATCTACAGTTTGCCCTTTATGGTACAGCCACTTCAATCGGGATTTATTAATTTGCCTATAAACCTAAGCGAAGCGGCTATGGTGCTGGGCAGCAATAAACGTAATGTTCTTTTTAAAATATTACTCCCCAATATTCGACCGTCTATCTTAACAGGAATTGTTTTAACCTTCGCCCATACCCTCGGTGAATTTGGGGTTGTATTAATGATTGGTGGAAATATTCCAGATAAAACCCGGGTTGCTTCCATTGCAATTTATGATGCCGTAGAATCATTAAATTACGGTACCGCCAATCAATATTCGATTATCCTGTTTGCCTTCGCTTTTATTATTCTATTTGGCCTCAATATCATTAATGGAGGCAAATTATCAAGATTATTTCATGGTAAGAATTAATATACATAAAACCCTTAAGTCGCAATCGAGTGCACTTAACCTTGATATCGATCTTGAAATTAAACAGGGTGAATTTTTAACAGTTTATGGTCCATCGGGAGCTGGCAAAACATCCCTTTTACGCTTAATAGCTGGACTATTAAAAGCTGACCAAGGCCATATAGAAGTTGACAATGCGATATGGTTCGATTCCACCAAAGGAATAAATCTAGCGCCCAATCATAGATCTACGGGTCTTGTATTTCAAGACTACGCTCTTTTTCCAAATCTTACCGTACTTGAAAATCTAAAATTTGGCTTAAAAGAACAAAGCGAAGCCAACCTGCTCGATGAAATAACAAAACTGATGGAACTAACAGATTTACTTCATCGAAAACCAATTGGATTAAGTGGCGGTCAGTTACAGCGTGTAGCTCTTGGCCGTTCGTTGGTTACTCGTCCCAAGATCCTAATGCTAGATGAACCGCTGGCTGCATTAGATAATGAAATGCGAACTAAAATCCAAGATTATTTGCTCGATGCCCATAAGCGGTATAACCTTACCACAATCTTAGTGAGTCATGATGTTGGCGAAATCTTTAAGTTGTCATCTCGTGTCATTAGCCTAGCCAATGGTCAAATAGTTGCTGATGGGTCGCCCAATGAAGTTTTTCTTAAGGATAAACGTATTGGAAAATTTCAGTTTGCCGGTGAAGTTTTAGAGATACATGAAGAAGAAGTTATTTATATTGTAACTGTGCTTATCGGTAGCCAATTGGTTAAAGTAATCGCCGAAGAATCTGTAGCTTATGGTCTTAGGATTGGCGACAAAGTTCTTGTAACCTCAAAAGCATTTAATCCTATCATTCAAAAAATAAGCCAATAATTGCGCTATAAATAAGTAGTATATTTACTATGTTTTAAGTATCCGAATTTTACAATTAACCCCTTAATAGCGTGCAAACCATATTAGGCTCTGGAGGCATTATTGCGAATGAACTGGCAATGGTTCTTCGTGAACAGTATACCGATAGAATAAGATTAGTTGCGAGAAGTCCCAAAAAATGCCATCCTGAAGATGAGTTATTTCCGGCGGACCTCACTAATCGAGATCAGACCTTTGCGGCAATCGCAGGCTCAAAAGTTGCTTATCTAACTATTGGGCTGCCCTATAAAGCTAAAACCTGGTCGCTGCTCTGGCCTGTAGTAATGAAAAACGTAATCGATGGATGTGCCGAACATGGGGTTAAACTGGTTTTTTTTGATAATATCTACATGTACGACCCCGATCATTTATCCAACATGGATGAAACAACACCTTTAAACCCAATCAGTAAAAAAGGGGCCGTTAGAAAAGAAATTGCAGAAATGTTGCTGAATGCTGTCAGCGCAGGTAAAATAGAAGGTTTAATAGCACGCTGCGCCGATTATTATGGTTCGGGTATCAAAAGAAACAGCATGCTGAATGAAACCATAGTTCAAAACTATGCTACTGGCAAAGCTGCGCAATGGCTTGGGCCTATTCAATATCGACATTCCTTTACGCATGTAATAGATGCCGCTAAAGGAACAGCTATACTTGGAAATACCGCCGATGCTTTTGGGCAAGTCTGGCACTTGCCAACCAAATCCGAACCGCTTACAGCCGAGGCCTGGATTAACAAGGTAGCCGACTATTTTGGCGTTCAGCCTAAAACACAGCTCCTCACTCCTTTCCTGGCCAGTTTTCTGGGCTTATTTATTCCTGTATTGCGGGAGATTAAGGAAATGATGTATCAGTATAATCGCGATTACATTTTCGATAGTTCTAAGTTTGAAAAACGTTTCAATTATAGCCCGGTCAGCTACGAAGAAGGCATTAAAAATATGCTTGAAACAGATTATCCTAGGTAACCGTCGGTTTTATATGAGGGTTTCACATGTCTTAGCGCTAGAATAATAAATTGTTTTAACTCAGTTTCATTATTTTTGCATCCGTGAAAAAAGTGGCATTTTATACATTAGGTTGTAAACTCAACTTTTCAGAAACTTCAACGATATCCAGAAGTTTTCAGGACCGTGGATTTGCAAAAGTTGATTTTCTGGATAATCCTGATGTGTTTATTATCAATACCTGTTCTGTAACAGATAATGCCGATAAAAAATGTCGGAAAATAGTTCGCGAGGCAAGACAAATTTCACCGGATGCCTACATTGCAATAATCGGCTGTTATGCGCAACTAAAGCCTCAAGAGATAGCTAATATCGAAGGAGTGGATGCTGTTCTAGGCGCGGCAGAAAAATTTAGATTATTAGATTTACTGGGTGATTTTAAGCGAAAGCCCAATGCCGAAGTATACGCTCAGCATATAGAAAGCGCTAATACTTTCACCGCATCCTATAGTATGAATGATCGCACCCGAACTTTTTTAAAAGTACAGGATGGTTGTGACTATTCGTGCACATTCTGCACCATTCCATTGGCAAGAGGTAAGAGTAGAAGCGACACCATCGAAAACGTTGTTAAAGAAGCAAGGGAGCTCGGAAGGAGCGGCACCAAAGAAATTGTATTGACAGGGGTAAATACTGGAGATTTCGGAATTCGAAACGGGCAACGTGAGGACAGCTTTTACGATTTGGTCCGCGCACTCGATGAAATTGAAGAAGTCGAGAGATTTAGGATCTCGTCTATTGAGCCAAACCTATTATCACATGAGATTATTGATTTTGTAGCCGGATCTCAACGATTTATGCCGCATTTCCACATTCCCTTACAGTCGGGTTCAGATAAAGTCTTAAAAGCTATGAAAAGGCGCTATTTGAGTGCACTTTATGTCGATAGGGTAAACCATATCAAGCAAGTAATGCCTCATTCGGGTATTGGTGTTGATGTAATAGTTGGATTTCCTGGCGAAACAGAAGAAGAGTTCCTTACAACTTATAATTTTCTTAATGAATTGGAGGTCTCCTATCTACACGTTTTCACTTATTCTGAACGCCCGAATACTGAAGCAATTGCTATGGCCAATTCAGTACCCATGAAAATCCGTAATGAGCGGTCAAAAATGCTAAGAGGTCTTTCTGAGAAGAAGAAGCGCTTTTTCTACGAAAATAATGTAAGCCATGACGCCAAGGTGCTATTCGAGAATGATATCGAAGAAGGACTTATGCATGGCTTTACTGAAAACTATATTCGTGTTGCAGCAAAGTACGACCCGCTACGAATTAATGAAATAACACCGGTTATAATTAATAATATTAATGCCCGCGGACTCGCAGAAGTTTCAGAGATTCCGGAGATCTTGGTACACAACTAAGAGCATCAATTCGACTTACTTGTGCTGCCGCCACTAGAAGAACTTAAGTAGACCTTTTCGGGATTACCCTTAAATTTAATTGAGCCGGCACTTGATGCTTTAGCATCGATTTCCTTGGACACATTCACCCGGGCAGAGCCAGCAGAAGAGGCTCTAACGTAGGCGGTCTCGCTAACCAGGTCATACCCTTCATAATCACCGGCACTCGATACTTCTACCCTTTGCGATCTCGCACTACCTTCTAATTCTAGATCTCCGGAACTACTAATGTCAAGGTCCAGGTCATCCGTTTCGATTTCCAATCGTGCACTTCCCGCGCTAGAAACCTTAAGATCAAGCTTATTAGATTTCAAAGGCCCATCTGTGGTAACATTTGCCGCTGAGCTGACGACCAAATTGTTAATTGATTTATATTTAAGCTCGATTTTGACGTCGATATTCCTATATCGGTTGCCCTTAAGTTCAATTTTTAATTTGTCACTGCTTACTTCAGTATTGATATCTTCAAGGTCGATATTCCGCGCGACAATTTTCGCTTCATTTGTATTGGCTGGCACAAGAACTACCTTAATAGCCTCGCCTACGGACACCGCAGAAAAATTATCTATTTTACGTGTTTCTGTATTCTGGGCTGTAGCCGCAAAGCATATTAGATATAATGCCGTTAACAGAAGAATTCCTTTTTTCATGAGTTTTATTTAAAGTTCTAGTTATAAGACCGCATCCTTAGTGAAAGGTTGCATGGTACTAATATTAAACTTGATGGGTTACCGCTAAAGATAAAATCTAATCCATCAGAAAAAGACGTACAAATTTCGGTACTTGATAAATTTGTTTTTATATTGCTAAAAATAACATTAAGATCATGTTCGAAAAACAATTACATACATTAGCGCAGCTTGGTTCAGTAGACGGAATGCTTTCAGAAAAAGAGTTGCGTTTTGTGAAAATGCTAGCCAAAGTTAACGGCATGAAAGATGATGAGGTCGAGGCCGTTATTAATAACCCCAAACCGGCAGAGGACTTGAACTTACTCTCGGACGATCAAAAGTTTGAGTTTATATACAGTCTGGTTCAGCTAATGAAAGCAGATGGACAGGTATTTAAAAGTGAAATTGCTTTTTGCGAAAAGATAGCTGACGAACTCGGCTATAAAAAGGCCGTAATTGGTGAGCTATCTTCACGAATTTATAGTGATCCTTCCATAACCGCTGACCGCGAAAATCTTAAGAAGCGAGCTCAGAAGTACTTAGCTTAGTTCGGAGAATCAATCATTCTAAAAGTAATAGGTAATACCATTTTTACCTTTACAGGTTTGCCACGCTGTTTACCAGCCTGCCATTTAGGTGCATTTTCAATGATGCGAACTGCTTCCTCGTCACAGCCACCACCAATGCCTCTAATTACTTCGATATTGGTAAGCTCGCCATCTTTATCGACCACGAATTGCACGAACACCTTACCTTCGATGCTCATAGATAATGCCTGACGTGGATACTTGATATTATTGTTCACATATTCATAGAAAGCACCCAACCCACCTTTAGGCACAGGAGCGTCTTCAACAATTATAAAAATCTCTTCCGATTCTTCTTCTTCGAGCTCCAGCTCCGTGGTTTCAATAGCCTTCTCAATTACCAATTCTTCCGTCATCTCAATATCGAGATTGATCATAATTTCTTCTTCGATGTCCTCAACATCTTCAACGGCAATTATCTTGATGTCGCGGAGCTGGTTTTTGGGAGGCGGTGGCGGAGGTTGTTCTGTAACAGGCACATCTACCGTTTCTACAAAATCAATGTCAGATGGCCCCATATTCATTAATTCAGAGTCATCGTAAAATCGCCACTCAAAAGCGGCAATTACAAACAAAAGCGCAACAACTAGCCCGATATTAAAAAACAATACCCGGTAGTTCCTTAGGTCATATTTCTTATTCTTCCTGACTTCCATGGCTATTTTTTTTCCACTATTAAGATACAAAATTTAGTGCGCAGATAAAATGACGTAGATCACAGAAAAAAATAATATTCATCTCAGCCAAAAATCAATTTAAGCCATATTTTTTTAGCTTCTTATGACTTATATCCTATGAAATTTAACTTAAAAAATCGTATCTTGAAGCCTTCTTAATTTATACATATTATGAGCAATTTTGACGATAAACACATAAAGAATGTTGCTTTTGTAGGCGCACACAAAAGTGGCAAAACAACACTTGTAGAAACAATGCTTTTCGAGGCAGGCCTAATCAATAGACGTGGCAGCATCGAAGCAAAAAACACGGTATCCGACTATCATGAAATTGAGAAAGAACGGGACATGACCGTTTTTGCGACGCCGGTTCACACCGAATGGCGGAACTATAAAATTAATATTATCGATACCCCTGGCTTGGACGATTTCATTGGTGAGATCGCATCTGCTATGCGAGTAGCAGACTCTGTGGCCGTGGTAATAAATGCACAACACGGTGTTGAGGTTGGCACTGAAATCATTTGGAATTACACCGATCGTTTTCGTAAGCCTACCCTATTTGTGATCAACCAGATTGATCACCCAAAAGCAAATTTCGATGAAACCTACCAATCCATTATCAGTCAGTACGGCAACAATGCCATTCTGATACAATACCCACTAATGGTTGATGGGGCTCAGTGCATAATTGATGTGCTGAAAATGAAAATGTACAAATTTGGGCCTGAGGGAGGCAAACCAGAAAAGCATGCGATACCCGACGGCGAGAAAGAACGAGCAGATCAGCTTCATAATGAGCTCGTAGAAAAGGCCGCTGAGAATGAAGAGAGCCTAATGGAAATGTACTTTGATAAGGGCACGCTTAGCGAGGATGAAATGCGACAAGGCATTAAGCTTGGGATGAAGAATCATGACTTATTCCCAATATTCTGTGTATCGGCATTAAATGATATGGGGAGTGGTCGACTTATGGGCTTTATCGATAATGTTGCCCCAGCTGCTGCCGATCTAGAAAACGAACAGAGCCTCGAAGGAGAGCAAGTTATTGCTAAACCTAGCGAACCTACTGCCCTCTTTGTATTTAAAACTTTACATGAAGCCAATTTGGGTCAGATTTCTTTCTTTAAGGTAAAGGCGGGCAAAGTAGTTAGTGGTTCTAAACTAACGAATTCAAGAACTGGTGATGAGGAAATCCTAAATCAGCTATTTATCATGGATGGTAATAAGCGTACGCCAGTAGATGAGCTCACAAGTGGTGACATCGGCGCAACGCTCAAACTTAAACATACAGAGACCAACGACACCCTGCATAAAATCGGGAAGACAATCACCATAAAACCAATTCAATTTCCTGAACCCAGAATCCGACGAGCCATTAACGCAGCCAATACGCGTGATGAAGAAAAACTTGTTGAGATCCTAAAGAAAATGAGTAGTCAGGACCCAACCATCAAGGTCGAGTTTTCGAGTGAGTTAAAGCAACTTATTCTTTATTGCCAGGGCGATTTACATCTCGCAACTATTACCTGGACGCTCAAAGAGCTTTACGATATAGAAATTGAGCTTACTCAACCAAAAATATCCTATCGCGAAACTATCCAGAGGGCAGTATCAGCCAATTATAGGCATAAGAAACAATCTGGGGGCGCAGGCCAATTTGGTGAGGTACACCTTAAAATCGAGCCTTTCCATGAAGGTATGCCCGACCCTGATGGCTTTAACATTCGCAAGAAGGAAGAAATAGAATTAGAATGGGGTGGCAAGCTGGTTTTTTATAATTGCATTGTTGGGGGCGTGATTGACACCCGCTACATGACGGCAATCCTAAAAGGGATTATGGAAGTGATGGAAGAAGGTCCATTGACTGGATCGCGTTGCCGAGACGTACGCGTAATGGTGTATGACGGCAAAATGCATGCTGTTGATTCGAATGACATCTCCTTTAAAATAGCAGCTGCATCGGCGTTTAAAGAAGCATTCGTTGGGGCAAGACCACAACTACTGGAACCTGTTCAGGATTTAGAAGTTCAAGTACAGGAGAATCTTATGGGCGATGTTATGACTGACCTCCAATCGCGTAGAGCTGTGATCCTTGGTATGGATTCGACAGGTCGTTATCAGCGTATAAAGGCGAAAGTGCCTCTTGCCGAATTACACGGCTATAGTACCACGCTCCGATCGCTTACCCAGGGAATGGCTAGTTTCAGTATGAAATTTGCGGAATTTGCGCCTGTTCCTGGTAATGTCCAGAGCGAAGTGATTGCTTCACATAAAAATGAGCTAGAAGAAGTGTAAGCAGTTCATAATTAATAGCATTGAAGGGAATCATCGTTTGGTGATTTCCTTTGCTTTTTTAAAACCTTTCCATATTTTTGCACTCCGAAATTTAAAACTATAACAAATGAAAAATTACGAGACGGTATTCATTTTAACTCCCGTTTTGTCTGAAGAGCAGATGAAGGATGCTGTCAAGAAGTATGTTAAGTTGTTAAAGGATTCTGGTGCAAAGATTGTGAATGAAGAGATATGGGGCTTAAAGAAGCTCGCTTATCAGATTCAGCATAAATCTACCGGGTTCTACAACCTTCTTGAATATGACGCTGAACCTTCTGTTATCGACAAATTAGAGACGGAGTTTCGCAGGGACGAAAGCGTTATGCGCTTTTTAACAGTTTCCCTCGACAAACACGCTTTGAAGTATAACGAGAAGCGAAGAAAAGGAGAGTTCAATCAGAAAAAAGCAAAAGAGGAGACAGCAGCATGACACTACAAAACGAAAGCATAACGCGTCAGGACGAGAAACCTAAATATTGCAGGATCACAAAAGCCGGTATCAAGTATATCGACTATAAAGACCCTAAATTTTTATATCAGTTTCTGAACGATCAGGGTAAAATATTACCTCGACGCTTAACAGGTACAAGCATTAAGTACCAGAAGAAAATTACGCAAGCGGTTAAAAGAGCTCGTCATATTGCGGTATTACCGTATGTAACGGATTCAATTAGATAAGTAAGCCATGGAAGTTATATTAAAACAGGACATGCCCGGAATTGGGTATAAGTACGACACGGTAAAAGTTAAACCTGGATATGGCAGAAATTATCTTATCCCTAGAGGAATTGCAATTTTAGCAAATAACTCTAACCGTAAGATGATCGACGAAAATATTCGTCAGGCTGCACATAAAGCAGAAAAACTTAAGAGTGATGCCTTGGCTCTTGCCGAGAAAATCGAAGCATTAAATCTGGAAATCGGTGCAAAAACCGGCGAATCAGGTAAAATATTTGGTGCAGTTACACCTTTACAACTTGCGGAGTTACTCGCTAGTAATGGTTTTGATATCGATAGAAGAAGAATTTCTTTCAAGTCAGATATCAAATCAGTAGGTGATTACGAAGCACTTGTTGAACTTCATAAAGAAGTTAAAGCTGAAATCAACTTTAAAGTGGTAGCGGTTTAAATTACGCTAAACTTTAACTAAAAGGCTACTAATAACTATTGGTAGCCTTTTTTATTGGCTTTTTCTACTGAAATATTCAGTAGATTTAGAGTATGAAATTCAGGACTGAAATCGAAGCATTCAACCCTCCTCACAAACTAAAACTGGGAGATAGAGTTCTGACTATAGGCTCGTGTTTTGCAAATAGCATCGGCGAAAAATTAGTTGAACAGAAGATAGAATCTCTCGTTAACCCATTTGGAACTGTTTTCGATCCACTTTCTATAATTCGACTACTTAATTGGTCGAAAGAGAATGAGCTCCCTCCTACTACTAGCTTTGTGCAGGCGGACGGAGTCTTCAAAAATCTTCATCTGCATTCTTCGTTTAGTGGCAGAAGTATAGATGAACTCACTCTGCAAATTCGGGCTAAGATTGATCAGACGCACAGGCAATTAAGAACCGCAAACTGGTTATTTATCACATTCGGCACTGCTTTTGCCTATCGTCATTTGGCTACAGATACTATGGTTACGAACTGCCAAAAGATACCTGCGAAAGAGTTTAGCAAATCACTGCTCGAGCTGGAAGAGTTAAAGCAGCACTATAATCAATTTATTAAGGAAGTGAAGCGCTTTAATCCTAATTTAAAGATATTGTTAACCGTAAGCCCGGTTCGTCATACCAGAGACGGATTAGCCGACAATTCGGTAAGCAAGTCCACACTACGGTTACTAGCGCAGTATTTAGAATCCACCCATTCAAATACCAGCTATTATCCTGCATATGAAATTATGCTCGATGATCTCCGAGATTATAGATTTTACAAACAGGATATGATTCATCCTAATGAGCAAGCTGTAGAGTACATCTGGGATCATTTCAGCGCTTCTTACTTCGAGGACAACCTGTTTGAATTTAAGGGAAACTGGCAAAAAATTATTTCGGCCTTAAATCATAAACCCTTTAACTCTACTTCCAAGTCTCATCAGGAGTTCTTAAGAAAGTTGTTAAAAAACCTCGAGGAACTTCCGACACAGGTTGATGTTTCAAAAGAAATTGCTCTGGTAAAGGATCAGATATTCGAATGACAAATAGTAGCTTTGAAAAAAACACATTCCTTTGTCGCAGTTAGAGCTCACTGAATCTAAAACCAGTTTTTCCCCAACAATATTTGTTGATGCTATACTGCCGTTGCCCATTCCAAAGTTATTCACCTATCGGGTGCCGAGGGACCTTGAGGATTACGTGATTGTAGGTGGAAGGATTGTTGTACCATTTGGTCGAACAAGAATACTTACGGGAATAATTCGAACCATCCACCAATCGCCGCCAAAATCGTATGAAGCAAAATATATAATTGACACTCTCGATAGTACACCTTCGATTAACAACCAGCAGTTTAAGTTTTTTGAGTGGATGGCGCGATACTATATGTGCACACCCGGCGAAGTTCTTCAGGCAGCATTGCCTGCTGGTTTAAAAATAGATACAACCTCTTTAGTTCAGCGTAATCCGTATTTCGATGCAGAAGAACAGGTGCTCTCTATCGAAGAACAGCTAGTATTACAGCAGTTGGCAGAAGATAAGCCTATCGAATCTGCTTTGCTTAGCGAGTTGGTTGGTTATAAGAATATTTCGAAAGTGCTAAAGGCCTTGTTGGAAAAAGAGGCCATCTTAGTTATAGATTCGATAAAAGAAAAGTATTCGCCACGCAGAAAAAGGTTTATCCGGCTGCACGAGACCTACGTGAATTCTGAAGCCAAGCTTGAAGAACTTTTTGCCCAGCTGGAGAAAAAAAATAAGCAGCTCGAATTAGTATTGAGCTACCTGAATGCAATACCCATTTTCGAAAACCCAGACCTGAATAAAGAAGGAATTGCTCAAGAGGTACTGCTTGCACAAGGCGTGTCGCCATCATCACTTAAATCCTTGGTGAGCAAGGGTGTTCTTGAACAGTATTATAAAGAGGTATCGCGTTTTGCAAGCTATACCCACAAGCTAAAATCATACGAGCTATCTAAAGCCCAAATTAAAGCTAAAGATGAAATCCTTACCGCGCTGGAGGAAACCGATACAGTACTCGTTCATGGCATTACCGGGAGTGGTAAAACAGAGATTTATATCGATTTGATTAAAGAAACACTTAATGCTGGCCACCAAGTACTATACCTTTTACCCGAAATTGCCTTAACCGGACAAATTGTCTCACGGCTATTGCTGGTATTCGGAGATGCGATGGGGGTATATCATTCGAAGTTTTCGGCTAATGAGCGCGTAGAAGTTTGGAAGAAGCTCTCGGCAGGTGAAATCAATTTAATTGTTGGGGTGCGGTCTTCGGTTTTTTTACCTTACGCCGATTTAGGCTTAATCATCATAGACGAAGAACACGAGTCTTCATTTAAACAGTACGACCCTGCCCCTCGATATAATGCGAAAGATTCAGCCTTGATGCTTGCCAATATTCATAATGCCAAAACCATCTTGGGCACCGCTACCCCTGCCCTTGAAACTTATTACCTGGCAAAAAACCAAAAATACGGCTATGTGGGCATTAATAAACGCTATGGCGATTCTAAACTACCCGTTCTCGCCACAATCGATTTGAACAGAGCTGCCAAAACCAAAACCATGAAAGGCAATTTTAGCATCGAACTTATGGATGCTATTAAGGAAACCCTGGCTAATGATGAGCAGATAATAATTTTTCAAAATCGTAGAGGTTATGCTCCCTTTATTTCCTGCGATACCTGTGGGTGGGTAAATAAATGTGTTCGATGCGATGTCAGCCTTACGTTTCATCAATACAATAATGAACTACGCTGCCATTATTGTGGATACAAAATTCCACCACCAAACACCTGCGCGGCATGTGGTTCTCACACCTTGAAAACCGTAAGTTTTGGTACAGAACAACTGGAAGAAGAGCTTAAGCTGAACCTTCCGGACGTGGAGGTGAAAAGATTAGATCTCGATACAACGCGTGGCAAAACAGCACATCAAAGAATTCTGACCGATTTCGATTCCGGTAAAACGAAAATTCTGGTGGGTACACAGATGGTTGCTAAAGGCCTAGATTTTGCTAATGTAGGACTAGTGGGCATAATTGATTTAGACAGAATGTTACGATTCCCAGACTTCCGTTCCAACGAAAGGACTTTCCAGCTTGCCGTACAAGTAGCGGGACGAGCAGGAAGATCAGACAAACTAGGAAAAGTGCTTATTCAGACCTTCAATCCTTCCCAACCCATATTGCAAGCTATCCTGGATCAGAATTACGATGACTTTTATCAGACCGAAATCGAAGAGCGCCGACTCTTCAGCTACCCGCCCTTTTCACGAGTGATTAAACTAACGGTTAAAGACCGTGATAATCAAACTGCATTAAATGCAACTACTCAACTTTATCAATCACTAGTTAATGCCTTTGGAGAGAATATAGTCCTTGGGCCGGTAACCCCAGTTATCGCTAAAATAAGGGATCGCTATTTACGAGATCTCTATTTAAAATTGGGAAGAGATAAAGATGTAGCAGGAATAAAAAAAGAACTCCAGCGCCAGGTAGTAAACCTAACAACGCAAAAAGAGTTCCGCAAAATCGTGGTTAGTGTCGATGTTGATCCGATTTAGTGTCACAAAATCATGGAATTTGGTTTATAAAAGTAGATTTTTGTTGCAATGAGAATTTTAGCCATAGTTATTGTACTTCTTGGTTTCTGGGTGGTTAGCTGCAATGATTGTAATAATTGCGAACCGTTTACAGAAGAACCGAATGTCTTGGTAAGATTCTATAACTTTCCCGATACCTCTAGTGCTGACACCACTAGAAGAGTCATTATAATTGATTCGGTAAATCTAATTTCTACAGAATCACTTCGCCACTTCAATGACACAACCCATTCGTTCAAGTTTCCGCTTGATATGAACAACGACATATCAGAATTCAAGCTGGTATACCGCGACACGGCTGACCTTGGCAACTATCTTACCAATACTGTAACTATAGCATATAATAGAGAGTTTGTTCGTCGTGACGATAATTATATAGTTGTACAGTGCGATATCACAAACTTTAATAGTGATTTCACTGACCATAATTTAGAATGCAAAGAGAGCGACAATAACCAATGTATAAGCAATGACGCTAAGGCAAGTTTATATAATTAGCATTTTGCTCATCATACCTCTGATGAGTACAGCGCAAGACACAACGGCCGTTACATCGGACCGTGAATTTGGAATTTCACTTGGTGTAGATTACGCTAAGCCATTTGAAGTTTTGTTTACAGATCAAGAGAAGTGGGAATTTGGTCTTGGCATAATAGTTAATAAAGTTGTTTTTGTTGGTGAGTATGGATACGCTAATCTAAAACCAGCGAGTGTGATAAATAATGGCAGCTATATATCTGAAGGCAATTATTACCGAGCCGGGCTTGAATACATGTTCAATATTGCCCCAAAAAGATCTTTGTCCTTAGGGGCTATGTATGCAAGCTCAAGTTTTAAAGACCAGGGCACAGTAGAAATAACCAGTGAGCTTTGGCCGAGTGTTGAAGAAAAGTTTATTCGAGAGGATTTAGAAGTGAACTGGGTCGAGTTTATATTAAATACAGAAGCCCCATTATTTAGAGTGGAAGAGGGGTTATTTAGCAACTTCTATTGGGGAGCACGAATACGGGTTCGGGTGATGCTCTCGGATGTAGTGCGCCCAGATTTCGATATATTCGCCGTTCCTGGTTTCGGAAAAACCTACAGCCCAGTTGTGCCGGCATTCAATCTCTTTCTAAAATATCGCTTCGGCTTTTAGGCTTAAAAACCTTTAAATTACCGTTGAGGTTAATATTATTCCGTTTATAATCTTTACTAAGAATAAATTAGTTGCATATGCAACTTTTTGCTGCCTTATCCTGTTATCATTGCCGGCTGTAAACAAGATATGTTAGATAATACCGATAGTATTTTAAAAGGGATTGGACTTACCTCTAAGGGATTAAGCATTTATATCAATGATAAAATGGTATCCCAGGGTATAGATTTAACACGTCATCAATACGTTCTGCTTAGGGTGCTTTTCGAAAAGGAAGGAAGTAGTCAGAATGACCTCGCCTTTCTAACGGAAAGAGATAAGACGTCGCTGGCAAGACTGGTGACCTCCCTGGAAAACAAAGGTCTGGTCTCTAAAATAACCGGCAAAATAGATCGCAGGAAACGTAGAATCTACCTTACAGAAGAAGGCAAGCAGATGCTTCAGAAAGCCTGGCCTATTATGAAGGAAATTGAATATGAATTAACCATAGACCTCGATCCAATTGAGGTTCAAACCACATTAAAAGTACTTAAAAGCGTGCAAGCAAAGGTTTTTAGCGAAGCGCGTGTCTTAACTTAAAATAATAAGATCAATGAGAAAAGTTATTTCCGTAGTTGTAGCACTATTAATTGTCGCCGGCGGTGTTTATGGCTTAATAAAGCTATCGAGTAGAGAGAAACCACAGCGACCTCAGGCCCAGAAAGTAGTGCCAACAGTTTTTGTTGGTACTGTTATGAATAGCGAAGTCCCAATTTACATTCAGGAGAGTGGTCGATTGACATCTAAAAACAGAGTAGAGATTTATTCTGAGGTGCAGGGCGTAATGGAACAAACAACCAAAGAGTTTAAACCAGGTACAACTTACAAAGCTGGGGAGATCATGGTTCGCATTACAAATAATGATTTCTATGCTAACCTTCAAGCTCAGAAAAGTGTTCTTCAAAACTTAATTACCAGTGCCCTACCCGATTTAAGGTTAGATTATCCTGAAGCCTATAAAAAATGGGATGACTATGTCCAGAATTTCGACATGGACAGACCTATTAGAAAACTTCCTAAGCCTACCTCAGACAAAGAAAAGTTTTTTATTACGGGAAGGAATATTTACACGACTTATTATAACACGAAAAATCAAGAGATTATACTACAGAAGTATACGCTACGCGCTCCCTTCGATGGAGTATTAATCGATGCTCTCGTCAATCCAGGAACGGTTGTTCGACCAGGGCAACGGCTTGGACAATTGATTGATCCATCTGTTTACGAATTAGAAGTTGCAATTAGTAAATCATATCTACCCGACCTTATCATTGGCAAAACTGTGAAAATTACAGATATCGAAGATTCAGATAAAATATGGCAAGGTAAAATATCTCGAATTAATGGGAGCGTAAACCCAACCACCCAAACTATACAAGTTTATATTGAGGTGAGAGGGCAAGACCTGCGTGAAGGAATGTTTATGAATGCAATTATTAGCGCAAAACCTAAGGAAAATGCCTTTGAAGTGGCCAGAAACCTGTTGATAAATGATAGTAACTTGTACTTCGTTCAAGATAGTACCCTTCAAATTGCCCCTATTACCATAGTACATCGCACCACAGATACTCTTGTAGTCCGTGGTTTAGAAGATGGAATGCAATTGGTGTCGAAGCCTGTGCCTGGAGCCTATGGCGGCATGAGTGTTATTACTAACCGTGTAGACGAATAAGATATGAGGAGTGTAATTACCCATTTTATAAAGTATCCTGTAGCTGCCAATGTTCTCATTTTGGCATTTATCATCCTTGGAATCGGTGGTGTATTTAGTTTAAAATCATCGTTCTTCCCCTTAAATGAATCTCGTGTAGTTAACATTAGTGTTGCCTATCCGGGGGCTTCGCCGCAAGAGATGGAAGAAGGCATTGTCCTGAAAATTGAGGATAATATAAGAGGCCTGATTGGGGTTGAACGATTCACCTCAGTCTCTTCAGAAAATTCGGCCTCAGTACGTGTAGAAATCTTAAAGGGTTATGATGTAGACGTTGTTCTGGCTGATATTAAAAATGCTGTTGATCGGGTTCCTTCTTTTCCCGTTGGTATGGAGCCTCCTGTTATCTCGAAAGACATATTTCGTACAGAGGCCATAAGTTTCGTGGTGAATGGAGATAATATTTCTTTAAAATCATTAAAAGCAATTGGGCGCGATATAGAGACAGATCTACGAGCTAAAGATGGCATCTCTCAGGTAGAAGTATCTGGCTATCCTGCAGAGGAGATTGAAATTGCAGTAAGTGAAGATAAGCTTAGAGCGTATAACCTTACTTTTCAGGAAGTAGCTCAAGCGATTTCCTCGACGAACATCCTCGTTACAGGAGGGTCTATTAAAACGGCGGCCGAAGAATATCTGATTCGTGTTAATAATCGCTCCTATTACGGTGATGAACTAGATTATATTATTGTAAAGGCCGAACCTAACGGTAATATGATCCGCTTGCGCGATATAGCCAATGTCACCGATAAATGGTCTGAAAACCCCGATAGATCTTATTTTAATGGTAAGCCTTCGGTGCGTATCCAGGTTAATACCACAAACTCTGAAGATCTAATTACTGTAGCCAATACCACGAAAGAATATATCGAAGAATTCAATGCCAGCCACGATGGCGTACGGCTTGATATTACGCGAGATGCTTCTATCACAATCGTTCAAAGAACTAAGCTCTTAATGACTAATGCGGCGCAAGGTATGGCATTGGTATTATTCTTTCTTGCCTTATTTCTAAAACCTAGACTTGCTTTCTGGGTGGCCTTTGGGCTACCAATCTCCTTCCTGGGCATGTTCATTTTTGCAGATCAGTTTGGAGTAACTATTAACGTACTATCCCTCTTTGGGATGATAATCGTGATTGGTATACTGGTGGATGATGGTATCGTAATTGCAGAAAACATTTATCATCATCATGAGAAGGGCAAAAATCCGATTCGGGCGGCTATCGATGGTACAATGGAAGTAATGCCGGCAATTGTTTCCGCTATCTTAACGACCTTAGTAGCCTTCTCAACCTTTTTCTTTTTAGAAGGCCGGGTTGGTGAGTTTTTTGGTGAAGTAGCTGTTGTGGTAATCTTAACGCTTGGAATATCACTTATTGAGGCGTTAATCATTCTTCCATCTCACGTGGCCCACTCCAAGGCTATAACGGCAGATCAAAAAGCATATTGGTTTAATAAATATGCCGATCAATTCATGAGCTGGATGCGCGACAAGCTTTATGGCCCCTATCTAAAATTCTTTTTAAAGAATAAATTACTTGGTTTCGCCATTCCTATTACCCTGCTTCTGCTCACCATGGGTTCCTTTAGCGGAGGCATTATACGCTTCACCTTCTTTCCTCAGATAGCGAGTGATCGAGTAAGTATCTCCTTAAAAATGCCCCAAGGAACCAACGAAAGGATTACCGATTCATTAATCTCTGTTATTGAGGAGGCAGCCTGGGCCGTGAATGATGAATTTACCCAAAGGCAAACAGGCAGTAAGCAAGTAATACAAAATATCATTAAACGAGTCGGGCCGGGCACATCCAATGGCTCACTCAACATAAACCTTTTACCCGGCGAGGAACGCGATTTTCCTTCTTTTGCGATTTCGACCGCTATAAATGAGAAGGTTGGAACAATCAATGGTGCCGAGAGTGTAACTTTTGGCTCGGGAGGAAATTTTGGTGGCAAGCCTGTTTCAGTCTCTCTTATAAGTAATAGCATTGAAGAACTTAAGGGAGCAAAAGAAATCCTTAAAGATGCTCTAAATAATAATGCCCTCTTAAAAGACGTAGCAGATAATGACCCGGAAGGAATAAAGGAGATCAAAATAAGCCTTAAAGACAATGCCTATGCCATGGGATTCCAGCTAAATAATGTTATTAATCAGGTTCGAAGTGGTTTTTTCGGCTTTCAAGCACAGCGTTTTCAGCGACGGCGTGATGAAATTCGCGTGTGGGTGCGTTACGAAAAAGGTGAGCGCTCATCGTTAAAAAATCTTGATGATATGCGAGTAGTGAGCCCTACCGGCGAACGGGTGCCCTTGCGTGAAATCGCAAATTACGAAATAGCTAGGGGTGAGATCGCTATTAATCACCTTGATGGGAAGCGAGAAATACGCATTGATGCCGACTTAAAAAACCCGAAGAATAGTGCCACTGAAATTCAGGCCCAAATCAAGGAAGAAATGCTTCCTGTTATTCAGGCAAATTACCCCAACGTTACGGCGGTATTCGAAGGGCAGAATCGCGAAGCACAAAAAACATCTTCTTCGGCTGGTGGTGTTTTACCCATCATTATCTTTTTTATCTACGCTATAATCGCCTTTACGTTCAGGTCTTTTAGCCAACCACTACTCCTTCTACTAATGGTTCCATTTAGCTTAATTGGAGTTGCTTGGGGTCACTGGCTTCATGGCTTCTCTGTAAACATGCTATCCTTCCTAGGAATTATCGCCCTGATAGGAATTGTGGTGAACGACGGATTGGTGTTAATCGGCAAGCTAAATGGCTACCTGAAAGAAGGCATGGCGTACGACGATGCCCTGTATGCTGCAGGCAAATCGAGGTTTAGAGCAATTTTCCTTACTTCCGTTACTACCGTAGCTGGTTTAGCACCTTTAATCTTTGAGACGAGTCGTCAGGCACAGTTCTTAATACCTATGGCGATTTCCATTGCCTATGGCATTATTATCTCGACGGTATTAACCTTAGTAATGTTGCCTCTGATGTTGTCAGCAGGAAACAACTTTAAAGTCTATTGGCAATGGCTTTTCAGCGGTGTAAAACCAACCAAAGAAGAAGTAGAAAGAGCAATTAAAGAACAAGAAAATGAATTTGACCTTGCATAAACTACCAATATTTATTCTGGGCATATTATTAGGGTGGCACACTACTCTGGCGCAGGAATTACTTAGAAAGGATGAGGCCGTTAAAATTGCCTTAGAGAATAACTTCGACATTCGTGTTGCAGATAATAATGTGGCTATTGCAAAGAACAATGCTAGTGTGCAGAACAGCAATTATCTTCCTACAATCTCCGCGGCCGGTTCTGCGAATTTTTCTATGACCGATACAGAATTAACATTTCAGGATGGCACGGTAAGACAAACTGATGGGGTTAATACGGCACGGTATAACGGCTCTATTAACTTGAATTATACAATCTTCAATGGTTTAGGCAGATCCAATATCTTTCGCTCGTTAAAAGAGAACTATAACATAAGTGAGCTTCAGGCTCGCCAAGTAATAGAGACTTCGCTGGTAAGTATTTTTGCTGGCTATTATGAGGTTGCACGGTTAACTGAAAACGAAATTAACCAGCGCCAGACCCTAGATATTTCGCGCGAAAGACTGCTCAGGTCAAAATATGCTTACGATTATGGTCAAAGTACGCGTTTAGATGTCCTTAATGCTGAGGTCGATTATAATACGGACAGCATAAACTACCTTACCATTGTGCAACAGCTAGACAATGAGAAGCGTAACCTCAACCTACTTCTGGGTCGCGATGTAAACATTACATATGCAGTAGACACCGCGGTAGCTTATGCAGAAAACATATATTTTGAGACCTTGAAAGAAAAGGCTAGTATTAATAACGTTAATATTTTATTGGCACAAAGTAGCTTACGTAACGCCGAGTATAATATTAAATCAACAAGCGCTGCTCGTATTCCATCGCTTGGATTTTCGGCAGGGTATAGTACAGCATTTAATGATTTAGGACCAACCTCTTTCGCTGATAAACAGCGCTTTCAGGGCCCTAGTGTGGGCGCAAGCTTAAATTGGAATATCTTCGATGGCGGTGCTACAAATGTACGCAGACAGAACTCGAAAATAAACATGGAAAACCAAACGGTTCTGCTCGAACAGGCGGAATTAAATATTTCTCGAAATGTTAGCAATGCATGGAATATTTATCAGACGGCACTTTTTGTAAAAGAAGCCGAACGCACTAACTTACGTACGAATAAGCTCAATTTCGATAGAACAGTAGAGCAGTATGGTTTAGGCCAAATCACCTCAATTGAATTTCGCCAGGCACAACTTAACTTACTTAATGCCGAATTGAATTATAATCAGGCTAAATATAGTGCTAAAGTTGCCGAACTTGCCCTCTTCCAGTTAAGCGGCGATTTAATGGATGCCGATTTCTAAACCTAAAAAAGAGTAATGAGAAAACTATTAATAATTAATGCGGTTATATGGGCAGCCGTAATTTTACTATGCTCGTACTGGTTTAGCGATACCGAAAATTACTCCTACCTGTTTGGTACCTTGATCGTAGCGGCTGGATTACAGCATTCGCTTACTTACGATTTCATCAGAAAACAGGGTAAGAAGAAAGTTTAGAGATCCCACTCCTCATTCAATCTAACAATCGCATGATTTGCGGTTAGATCATATTTTACAGGCACAATAGAAATGTAGTTATTAGCGATAGCCCATTCGTCGTTATCTTCACCTTTATCGAAGTTTACAAAATTCCCGGCCATCCAGAAATAGCGTCTACCATTAGGATCGAATCGCTGGTCGAATTCTTCTTCCCATTTGGCATTAGCTTGACGACAGACCTTCATACCTTTAATTTTTTCATTTTGCCTTGGCGGGAAGTTTACATTTAAAGCTACTCCTTTAGGCACACCTTTTTCCAGAGCCTGTCTTGCAATCTGCTCAACATGTTCGAGCGTATGCGAAAAATCGGCGTCTGAAGCATAATCACAAAGTGAGAATCCAATCGCTGACATTCCTTCTAATGCTGCTTCAATAGCGGCGCTCATTGTACCAGAATATAACACGCTAATGGACGTATTGCTGCCGTGATTAATTCCGCTTACCACCAAATCTGGCCTGCGGTCTTTAAGAACAAAATGCTTTGCTATCTTCACGCAATCTGCTGGTGTTCCTGAGCATTTATAGGCGTCGGCATTGGGGAATATATCTACTTCAGTAAGTCGAAGCGTATTACCTATGGTAACCGCATGTCCCATCCCCGACTGTGGTGCATCAGGTGCAACCACAACCACATCTCCGATTTTTGCCATCACATTCACAAGGTGCCTTATACCGGGCGCAGTAATACCATCATCGTTTGAAACTAAAATAAGAGGTCGAGACATTGAAATATAATTATGATTAAAGCAAGGCGTTGTAGAATGCGATTATACGAATTAAATCATTACGACGATCGTACTTTAACCTATTCGCCTTAATATACTCAGTTACCTGAGATTGTCGTTGTGCGAGGGCATTCATTAAGTCTCGCTTCTTCATGGTATATGGTGTGATATTGCCCTTTCTGTCAAGAAAATAGTAGTCATAAGCTAAAACGTCCATTTGATAAGATGGAAACGCCCCCATATTATATGGGTTATTATTTTGAACACTTTTTGTAGAAACATACTCCCTACTCAATAAAGACAAGTTGCCCTCAACAAGAACTTCGAAGATTACCGGTGCTTTATAGCTTGTTACTAAGCCGTAAGGCAGAACATAGAACTCACGAAATGTTTCAAGGGTAGCGTCGTACAGCTTAAAATAAAATATGCTTTTTGCCCCGTGGGCATATAACTTTCCGTCGATATCGACCTGAACAATATCTCGGGTCATATCATATTTTAGCTTCCCTACCAGGGTATCCTCATTAACGAGGACGAGCTTACCATCGTGCCATACATCGGAGGGAAACTGCTGAGCATAGCTGCTTAGCCCGATTAGCGTTAGAACGACAAGTAAGACGAACCTTTTCATTTCTTTAATATATCATGTCCCATTTTATCCCGCTTGGTCTGCAGGTAGTTCACATTATGCTTATTAGGAGTAATTTCTATCGCGGTAGTATCCACAATTTCCAGGCCATAACCCATCAGTCCAATTCTTTTTTTAGGGTTATTTGAGATAAGGTTGATTTTACTAACACCAAGGCTTCTTAAAATTTGTGCTCCAACTCCATAGTCGCGGTGATCCATTTTAAAGCCTAATTCAATATTAGCTTCCACTGTATCTCTGCCTTCTTCTTGAAGTTTATAGGCATGCAGTTTATTCATTAGACCTATACCTCGGCCCTCTTGATTCATATAAAGGACTACACCTTTGCCAGCTTCGTTTACCATACGCATTGCCTCATGAAGTTGAGATCCACAATCGCAACGACAGGATCCGAAAATATCTCCTGTGGCACAAGAAGAGTGTACGCGGACAAGTATCGGTTCGTCTTTATCCCATTTTCCTTTCACCAACGCCATGTGAACCTCACTCGTTGTCTTCTGCTCAAAGGCAGTCAGCTCGAAATCGCCATACTCTGTTGGCATATTCACTGAAACCTCACGATTTATTAGCGACTCCTTACCAATCCGGTACTCGATAAGATCTTTAATCGACACAAGCTTTAAATTGAAACGCTCCTTCACATCCATCAGATCAGGAAGCCGTGCCATAGAGCCGTCTTCGTTCATAATCTCAACCAAAACGCCTGCTGGTTGTAAGCCCGCTAGTCTTGCAAGATCTATAGCGGCCTCTGTATGACCCGTTCGACGTAAAACACCACCCTTTTTAGCTTTAAGTGGAAAAATATGACCCGGTCTGCCAAGTTCTTCAGGTGTCGTGCTTTCATCGACAAGCGCTAAGATTGTTTTTGCCCGATCAGAAGCAGATATTCCCGTGGTACATCCATGCCCTATTAAATCTACCGAAACGGTAAACGGCGTTTCATGTAGAGCGGTGTTTTTTCCAACCATCAGATCTAATTCCAATGCATCACATCTATCCTCGACCAATGGAGCACAAATTAGTCCCCTGCCATGAGTGGCCATGAAATTCACAATCTCAGGTGTTACTTTTTCGGCAGCACAGATAAAGTCGCCTTCATTCTCCCTATCCTCGTCGTCTACCACAATAATTACTTCTCCTGCCTGGATTGCTTTTATTGCTTCTTCTATACTGTCTAACTTAATGTCTGCCATTTATGCTTCTTTTCTGCAAAAATAACAATTGAAGGAGACAAATACGTTCCCTTGAAATGTTGATTTCGTGAAGATAACCCTAGTGGCTTTTAGGAATGAATCTAGATTATTTGATGATTACATTTCCAAGACGGAGTGCTATTTCTTTTTCCGTCATCTTGAGCTCATGATGGATCCGTTGAATTTGCTCCTGTTCACTGCTACTTTTAGCAAATTTCAGTTTTTCAAGATTTTCTTCAATCAGTTTTCTTACCACGCGCTGTTTCAATCGTAATACATTACTGTAAGCAGTGCCTTCAAGTCTGTCTTTTTCGCCTTCGCCTGGAACCTGGATTCTATACCGGTCGTTCCATAAATTACTAGCATGATGGCGATCATGGGTGATATCGATAACAAATTTGCGTACATCCGGACTGCCATTATCTATAAAATACTGGGCGTCAACTACCGTATCGCTGCTTAATAATTCCTTGTATGTATTCAGTATTTCGGCATGAATTGGATTCAGAAAACTTACCTCCTCTAACTCATTGAACAAATACTGGTATAATTTCTTGCCGCTAACCAGCTCATTAACACCGTATCGTAACAGAAGTCGAATGCTCTCTTTCTCCTGATGCTCTATTATACTTCGAACATCATATCCAGATGCCTTTTCGGCCTCATCCTGCGGATGAGCAACCGACTGAGGTGGCTGAATTTCGCGAGCCACTACAGCTTTTGACGATTTTAAGAGTGTTTTATTCAATTCTCCAACTAAAACACGTTCCTCCATCTGCAAGATAGAACTTGCTTCCTGCAGATAAACCGAACGTTTTACCTGGTCTTTGATCTGAGCAATACTTTGAACAACATCCTTAATGGCCGCCACTTTTTTCGTTGGGTCATCACCAGCTTCTGCTGCCAGCAATTTCAACCTGAAGCGTATAAAATCCTCGGCCTGTTCTTCCAAAAACTCTTTAAACTCGGCACCTCCTACTTCCTGGGCATAGCTATCAGGATCATGCCCTTCCGGAAACATCACCACCTTAACATCGAGGCCATTGGCCAGGATGATATCGATACCGCGCAGAGATGCTTTCAATCCTGCTGCGTCACCATCGAATAAAACTGTCATTTGTTTCGAGAAACGGCCAACTAGTCCAACCTGTTCCACCGTTAGAGAGGTGCCAGAAGAGGCCACTACATTTTCAATACCTATCTGGTGTAACCTGGTAACATCAGTATAACCTTCTACCAAATAACAATTCTCTTGTTGCCGTATCGCCTGCTTTCCTTGATATAAGCCATATAAAATCTGACTCTTATGGTAAACTGGTGTTTCAGGTGAGTTAATATATTTTGGTTTATCATCCTTTTTAAGTGCACGCGCTCCAAAAGCTACAACTCGGCCTGAGACATTATGAATTGGAAAAATCACTCTACCTCTAAACCTGTCGTAATGCCGATCATCCTTGGGGATTACTAATCCGGCCTGTTCTAATATAGCAGTGGTATGCCCTGCCTCTTTAGCTGCCTTCAGTAATCCATCCCATTGATCTACGGCATAGCCCAGCTCAAACTTTTCAACGATTTCATCAGAAATCTTTCGTTCCTTAAAATAACTTAACCCAATAGCCTTCCCCTCAGAACCTGTATGTAAGTTTTTCTTAAAATATTCGTTGGCAAAATTTAGGGCTATTAATAAACTCTCTCGCTCCGACTGCTCTCGTAATTCATCCGGGGTAAGTTCTTCTTCCTTTATTTCTATTCCGTACTTTTTAGCCAAATACCTTAAGGCTTCAAGGTAATTGAGCTTCTCAACCTCCATTACAAAATCTATGGAGTCGCCCCCTTTACCACAGCCAAAACATTTATAAAAGCCTTTGGCAGGAGAAACTGAAAAGGACGGCGTTTTCTCGTTATGAAAAGGACAACAAGCCCATAAGCTTTGACCTTTGCGCTTTAACGACACAAAGTCCGATACTACCTCCTCAATATCAAGTCGGTTCTTTATTTCTGCTATGGTATTATCCGGGATCAAATTATCTTCTGGTGCTCAAAATAGAAAACAGAATACGAAACTAGTTCAAATCTGAATAAACTTTGGCAGAAATCAAGTAGATTGCATTATGAAGTTTGCCCAGTATATAGGATTTTCTATTATATGCTGTCTCACAGTTTCCAATTCTATTAGTCAACCACTTGCTGACGGCATCTATGCAACTATTTATGCTGAAGAAAATCAATTTGTGATTGAGTTAAAGCATAAGTTTACACCAATGACCGTTGCCAGCTTCGTAGGGTTGGCGGAAGGTCGTATTGGCAATGATGCTTTCCCACCGGGTCGGCCTTTTTTTGATGGCTCCTCCTTCGATCGAGTCGTGCCGGGTCACGTTCTTCAAGGTGGTGTTCCTGCCTCCAACAAAGCTTCAAGTGCTGGCTACACCCTTCCTAATGAGATTAGCGATTCGTTGCATCATAACAAAATAGGCATGTTAGGTCTGGCGAATGCTGGGCCACACACCGGAAGCAACATCTTTTATATTACGCTTGGTGATCGCTCGTACCTCGATGGTGATTACACCGTTTTTGGTGAGGTTATTTGCTTTGACACCTATGATATTCCCTTAAACACACGTATTGATAGTGTAAGAATTATACGTGTTGGCGGAGAAGCAGAAGCCTACTGGCCCGATGACGCAATGTTAAGTAGCCTTAAAGCTCAAGTGACAGGAGAAGTAGAGCACCTGGAGCGGATAAAACAAGAAGAAGAAATTAAGTTTATCAGGACCGCGTATCCAGAATTAATTACCGCTGAAGAAGGGTGGCAATATCAAATTATCGCTAAAGGCAAAGGCAAACCAGTTCGTAAACAAGAAAGCACTAAAATTCGTTTTTACGGGACTACCCCAGCGGGCATTGCATTTGAATCGAAAGCGGATGGCACAACGAGCTGGGGCAAAGATGGTTCACAAGGCGAGTATTTTTCGTATAATTCAACTACTACCATTAATTCGGGGTTTGATCAGGCCATTGCAGAAATGCGTCCTGGTGCAAGCTATATCCTTGTATTGAATCCTGAGTTTGCCTATGGCACGGCAGGGTATTACCCTGCGCAACGCGCTGGAGAACTACGGTTTCACTTTTCGCCTAACACTACGATAATCTACCATATTGAAATAGCAAGATAGCTTAGCGAAGGATGAACCCATCCTTAAAAGGATCATTTGGATCGATAAAGAAAGTATGCCTTCCTGTAATACTTGCCGTCCCTTCAACATTAGGAATTACCGCTTTATGCGGCCCAAAGTCAACTTCTTCTTTTATCGAACCTGTAAAAACACTCCCCAGAATACTTTCAATTTTCATTGAGTCACCAATGCTTAACTCATGCCGCGCGTGATGAAGAGCCATTCTACCCGATACACCTGAACCTGTAGGGCTTCGATCGACTTCGCCGTCTGCAAACACGCAAACATTTCTGCTATCTACACCAGCGCTTACCGGTTCACCAATAAAGATGGTGCCATACAAAAAACTTAATTCTGCTTCAAAAGGGTGTTCTACCCCACTTCCTTTGGCAATCACTGCCTCTTTAATTTGCTTGCCTAAACTTATTATTTGCTGGTATTCCTGAGGAACCAGTTGCAAACCTAATTGCATTGCATTTACGTAGGCATAGAAAGCCCCTCCGTAGGCAAGGTCATAATTAATCAAGCCTAGGCTGGGAAGCTTTATTTCGTTATCCAGGCTTACAACATAAGAAGGAACGGCCTCAAAACCCACTTTGGTAATTATACCATTTTCAAGGTGGGCATACGATTTTATTCTTCCACATGGAGCATCAATTAGCACCGTGTTTATACCCTCTCTTACCTCAATCCAATTCATCAATACGGCCAATTTCGTTAAAGCAATTACTGCATGGCCACACATCGTACTATAACCTTCATTATGCATAAAAATGACCCCAAAATCACCTTGGGCATCATTTGGAGGAACAATAATACAACCATACATATCAGCGTGGCCTCGGGGTTCAAGCATAAGGGCCGTTCTCAAGTGATCGAAATTTTCCCTGGCATACCTTCTGTACTCAAGAACGTTTTGCCCCTTTAAATCCGGGTATCCCTCCACAATTACCCGCAAAGGTTCGCCCCCGGTGTGCATATCAATCGTTTCGATCTGCAACCAATTCTGCGGAGCTTTTAAAGTGGTATTTGCCCTTATTTTATTATAGGTACTCATTCAATAAACTTACTGTAATAATACTTTGCACCAATTAAATCTTCCAAGGCATGACCAACAGATTTAAAGAAGGTTATCTCATCTCGCTTTGTTCTGCCAGGGTGTTTCGACGCGCAGAGTGAAAATAAATCTGCTTTAATACCCTCCTTTCTAATCGTACCAGCTTTCAGTGGAATCACCAGATCTCCTGTTTCCTTAATAGCACTGCTTATGTTATCTACAAAAACAGACGATCGCAACAGTGCTTCATCATCAGCCTCACGCATATCTACCTTATAGGCCCCAACCATATCGAGATGCTGACCCGGCCTTAACCATTTCCCCTTTATCAGAGGGTCCTTCGATAATGTAGCGCAACTAATAATATCTACCTCCGAAATGACCTCCCCAATTGTTGAAACTGGTTCTATTGTGAAATTATGATTGACATAGCTTTTGGCAATTTGAGTTGCCTTTTCAAAATCTCTGCCGTAAACATAGACCTTTTCGATTGGTCTAACACTGGAATGTGCATCGATAAGATTCGCAGATAATGCACCAGTGCCAACCATCAATAATGATTTAGCATCTTTATTAGAAAGAATGTCGGATGCCAATGCCGAGGCAGCTGCAGTTCTTTTATTGGTAAGCGATTTCGCTTCTAAAATTGCCTGAAGTTGCCCTTTTTGTGATTCAAAGTATAGATAAACCCCTTCTATAGTAGGCAAATCATACTTGCCATTATTTGGGCTCACAGTAACAATTTTCACACCACATTTATCCTCCGGATCCCAAGCGGGCATCAAGAGCATCGAACTATCTACAGCTTCCTTTGGGTTAGGGAAATCATGATGATGACGCTGAGGAACAATAATGGAGTTTGCAGAGAAGGCCTGTCGTAATTCACTTACCAACTCCTTAAAATTAGTGTTGCTATTGATAAAATCACCACTTATAAACGGAACCTGATTCATTTTATATCTTCATTAACACCCAAATTGACATTTTTATGGCTACCAACCCAATAATAAGATTTGTATATTTAAAGGTCTATCAATTTCTGCTAAATGAAAACTCCCTATCTATACCTACTCCCTGTACTTCTATTATTCCTTGTCAACTGCAATACGGCCAAGAAGGAAAAAGTCATTGCTAATAACGAGGAAACCAAGGTCTTTATAAGTCCGCTTGGTACAACCTTGAACTACCCTACACCATCGGAACAGCTCCTGCAAAAATATCAGGAGGCTAAAAAGAATTATGAAGCTTCACCAACCGCTGACAATCTTATTTGGTATGGGCGTAGAGCTGCTTATCTGGCGAATTATGATGAGGCTATCGCTATTTATACCGAAGGAATTAAGATCTATCCTGAAGATGCCCGGATCTATCGGCATCGGGGACATCGCTATATTTCAATACGTAAATTCGATGAGGCAATTGCCGATTTAAGTAGAGCTGCGGAACTAATAGCGGGAGCGCCCAATGAAATTGAGCCAGACGGAATGCCGAATGCCAGAAACATTCCGGTAAGTACCCTCCATGGTAACATTTACTACCATTTAGGATTAGCTTACTATCTAAAAAATGATTTTGAAAACGCTTATGATGCTTATCAAAAGTGTAGAGATTCTGGAAGAAATGGCGACAATATCGTATCGAGTACGCATTGGCTATATATGATTCAACGCCGCATGGGTAATGTAAACTTAGCTACTGAAATGCTCAATCCCATTTCGAATGATCTAGAAATAATTGAAAATCATGATTATTACACCCTTTGTCGATTCTACAAAGGATTAATTCCAATTGACTCAATCCGGATTTCGGGTGATTCTCCGGCATCTGATGCTATAAAATATGGGCTGGCTAATTGGTACTTGTATAATAATGAAAAAGAAAAAGCCCGGTTAGCGTTCAAGGAAATGCTAAAGGGTAATTCATGGACCTCCTTTGGGTATATTGCTGCCGAGACTGAAGTTCTTAACGCTTCTGTTGATTAGGATAAATTCCAAATTTTTCTGATAAGCCTTCCTCGAATCGCTGTAGGCCTTCCATCAAGTAGGTATGTGAAGCTCCGATTCCGAGTCGAAAATACTTATCCATCCCAAAGCAATCTCCTGCTAAAATGAATACACTTTTTTCTTTTCGTAGCCATTCAGCCAGTTCTGTTGAGTTAATATCGATTGTGTAGTGAACATACAACATTCCTCCGCTTTGTGGAGGATGGTAACTAAATACTGTATCATACCGATCGAGCCATTTCGTAACCGACACGAGGTTTTCACTTAACATCTTCCGATTACGACGCAATATTTTCATCCTATTTTCAGGCGCAAGTACAATTTCTGCAACATATTGGCTTATGGTTGTGCTACAAATAGAAGTGTAGTCATGATACGCCCACGCATTCTCAATTGTGGCAGCTGGTCCAACTAACCAGCCTAGCCGTAGGCCAGGCAAAGCATAAGCCTTCGACAGACCACCATTTACAAATACCTTATCATATTGATCGAAAAAACTCCTTAGCGGCACTCCGCTAAGCTCAGCGCCATTATAGATCTCGTCGCAATAAATCCAGGCATCGACATCTTTTGCTATAGCTACGATCTCATCCATTTCATCCTGAGACAACACATAACCGGTAGGATTATCGGGGTTACAAAGGACAATCATCTTAGTTTTTTCATTTACAAGCGACCTTAGCTCGTCCAGATCGGGAGCCCATCCATTTTCTTCCTTAAGTGAAAAAGCGGCCAGTTTACAGCCCATTTCTTCTGCGATGCCCCAAATCTGCATATAGTTGGGCACCATCATTATCACTTCGTCGCCAGCCTCTAGGAGTGTATGGCATACCACAAAATTAGCTTCTGCAGAACCATTGGTAACCAGGATATTGTCGATCTCGCAATTTGGGTATAAGCTTGCAATTCGGTTCCGTAAGGCTGGTGAACCATTGGTTTGTCCATATCCTAGAATCAACTCGTGAAGCTCGTTTAACTGTTTATTGGTTAATATTTCGCTCAGCTTATAGGGATGGAAGCCACTTTCCGTAAGATTATAATCTACTGTATTTTCGTATACAGACTGTACACGCTCCAGCTCAAAAATTGGAATGTTCATTATTTATTCATTATGGTTCTGGTAAATAGCTTTGGCAATCATTATATCTTGAACTGCCACTCCTGTGAGGTCGGCAACCGTAATTTGTTCTTCGCTCATACGTCTTAATGATGGGTTGGAAATCGCATTACCAAGCTCAATTATCTTATCATCACTAAACCCGTCTTGCACTGCACGGAATACCTCTCCTCTGTTTTTAGATTGCGAAAGACTATCCACCACCACAATATCAGCCATTTTTATAATGCTACTATGCAATTCTTGTTTAGTAGCTGTGTCTGAACCAATTGCAGTGATATGTGTACCTGACTGAATGTCTTCGGCCTGCAATAAAGGGTTTTCAGCCGGTGTGGTTGTAAGAATAATATTAGAATTTTGGGCTACTTCTGTCGCTGACTCTGCCACATTCACCTTAACCCTGGCTGAAAACTCCTTGGCAAAACTAGCGGCATTCTCTTGCGATCGGCCCCATACCCAAACGGAGGCAGGCGTAAAATCTTTTAGTAAGTATTCCAACTGTAAACGAGCCTGGACACCTGTTCCTAATATTCCAATACTTTTTTTACCTGCTGGGGCATAGTTTCTCGCTACCACCGCCCCTGCTGCTGCTGTTCTAAGGTCTGTAAGCATGCCGTCATCGAGTAGTACTGCTATTGGTTCGCCGGTTTTTTGGCTAAATAATAACATCAGACCTTGGCTCGAGGAAATGCCTAATCGCGAATTATCATGAAAACCGCTGGCCACCTTTACCACAAAAAAGTCATCGTTTTTTATATAACCGTACTTAATATGTGTATCGCCTTTGGGTTCTTCAAATAGCAATTCGGCAACCGGTGGCACCACTGTATTACCTAAACTATACTGAACAAATGCCTCCTCCATCGCCTTTGCAATGTCAACATTCGGCAGAATAGCTTCTATCTGCTTTCGGGTGAATATTATTGCCATGCTCCAAAATGGGTAATTTAATTTACCCATTCAATATTAAGACTAAATCTAATAAGATTGGATTTAAAGGTACAAAAGTCTGTTATTTCACAATTTCTCCAGCAAGCCGAATAATAAATGAAAAGGTGTGATATAGTGTGAGGCATTTATAAAGCGGTATCTTACGGTTTAACCAGTTGGAGGAACGAGATTTTTTGCTTATATGGAGAACAAAACTGTAAAATTCAGTACAGTAAATCAATCAGATTTTTTTAAAGTACTTAGAGACCGAGTGAACGTGCACTTCAAAGAGAATAAGCGTTCCAAAAATGCTAATGCCAATATGTGGTTCAAGACATTCTTTATGCTCTTCTTATATCTGGCTCCCTTCTCTGCATTATTTATTTTTAATATTACTGCATTTTGGCAATTAATGCTGGTGTGGACCTTAATGGGTCTTGGTATGGCTGGCATTGGGCTTTCTATCATGCACGACGCCAATCATGGATCGTATTCTAAAAATAAGCAGGTAAACAGTGCATTAGGTTTCCTATTGAATCTTATTGGTGGATACCATGTTAACTGGAAAATCCAGCATAATGTATTACACCATACGTATACAAATATTGATGGTCATGATGAAGATATCTCTAAGCCAATTATGCGATTCTCACCAGACCAGGAACGCAAGCCAATTTTTAAATATCAAATATTTTATGCGCCTTTTCTATACGGCTTGATGACTATTTATTGGCTTTTAAGCAAAGACTTTGAACAAGCCGTAAAATACCAGAAGCGTGGCTTACTTAAAGCGCAAGGTCTAACTTGGACACAAGCTGTTTTAAGTATTCTCTTTAATAAACTTTGGTACATAGGGTTGTTTATTGTTCTGCCTCTAGTTTTTCTACCCTTTCCTTGGTGGCAAATTATGCTTGGATTCCTTACTATGCACATTATCTGTGGACTAATCTTAGCCTTTATTTTTCAGCCTGCACACGTAGTTGGTGAAACAGAATTCTTTAGTACTGAAAAAAGCATGACAATGGAGAATAGTTTTGCTATTCATCAATTACTAACAACCTCTAATTATGCCTACAAGGGCAGAATGTTTTCATGGTTTGTTGGAGGGCTAAACTTTCAGATTGAACATCACTTATTTCCCAATATTTGCCATGTTCACTATCGTGATTTATCACCCATCGTGAAAAAGACTGCCCTGGAGTTTAATTTACCTTATCATCATCATCCAACCTTCTTAGGAGCCTTATCGAGTCATTTTAAGCTATTAAATGATCTAGGGACAGGAAAGTATGACTTGGAGCAAGTAGAAGTAGCTTAGTTTAATACCAGCCTTATATTAATCCTGAGTACTTGAGATAATACGCTCAAGATTCTAGCTCATTCAAATTGCTTATTATTGGAAAATGTATTCCTTATTTTACCGAGCATTCCTGCCGATATCCATTCTAATAATTGGTTGTACTTCACAGCAACATAAAGCGACAAGTAACACACTCGATGCAGCCATCAAAGAGTATTTCAATAGCAATTACTCGA
>CBDUMS010000010.1:0-55126 GCA_965368405.1 uncultured Cyclobacteriaceae bacterium | reverse complement strand
ATTGCATATCAACTCAACATTTCCCCGCACCTTTTTGGTAGCACTAATACTATTATGTCTCTTAAATAATAGCCAGTCAAGTGCACAAGAAATAGACAATTACGATTCCTTACTTGCTGAGTATGCTTCACTCGATTCCCTCCTCTTAGCAGAATTTGAAACAGACTCCAGTTCTTTGTTCGACCTTTTAGAGGATTTGATGAATGAAGATTATCTTAAATCTCAATTTACGATACGTACGGGATATACGAGCAATATTACCAATGCTGGCCGAAATTTTGGCGTACAACAGTACGGCCTAAATGCCGGTGTTGCTTTCTATCATAAATCAGGACTTTTTGCTGATATAGGCGGCTATTACAACAGCGACCAGGAGCCGAAATACAACACTACAATTACCTCATTAGGTTATCTCGGCATGTTAGGCTTACATTGGAATTATTTTCTTTCTTTCGATCACTTCTTTTATCACCAATCGTCGAACGAAGATGTACTAATAGAATATCCCCTGTCCAATAGCGCCAATGGTTCTATCAATTATCTACTCAAAGGCTTTAATATTGGCACCGATTATTCGTTTATGTTTGGCGATGAAACCGCTCATCGGGTTCGACTTAATTTAGGTTACTCTTATACCACTAAAAAAATATGGATATTCGATGCGATAAGCCTCAACCCAAATCTGTCGGCTTTAGCAGGTAATGCGAATGTAACTTCGGTTGTCTTTAACAAAGAAATTGCTCTGGAGAACTCCAGAGAGCTAATTCGCCAAATTGGGCGACGCCGATATTTACTCCTTTACCAAAACAACCCTATACTTCTCCGCAGTTTGCTGAGCGAATTAGAAACAAATAATACCTTTGGAATGATGAACTACTCGCTTTTTGTGCCGGTTAGTTTCAGAATGAAAAATTTCACATTTATGGTTAACTACTCCCTTAATCTACCCGTAGCCCTTCCTGGTGAAGAGGGATTAGATACGAGTCCTAATCATTATATCAGCGCAACATTATTATTCGCTATCCCATTGAAATAACCGGGTTTACTTTTAAGTAATAATTAACTTTGAGGGATGGAGCATCTTTCCTTAGCAGAGTTAAGTAGTCTTATTCAAGAAACGATCAAAAAAAATCTCGACCCCTCCTATTGGGTGGTTGCTGAAATTGCAGACATATCCGTAAATCAGAAAGGACATTGTTACCTCGAACTGATCCAAAATGAGGAAGAGAAGCTTATTGCTAAGTCACGGGCCACAATATGGTCTTATACTTATCGTAACTTGTCTACATGGTTTCATGGAATAACAGGGCAGCCTTTGGCTGAGGGCATGAAAATTTTAGCAAATGTTAAGATCAACTTTCATGAATTATATGGCTATAGCCTGAATATTCAGGATATCGATGCCAATTATACGCTAGGTGAGAAGGAGCGTTCTAAAATTGAAACTATTAATCGTCTTGTCACTGAAGGCGTTTTCGATATGAATCGAGAGCTTGAACTCCCGTTGGTACCTCAAAAAATAGCCGTAATAAGTTCACCCACTGCGGCAGGCTATGGCGATTACATCCATCAATTAGATCATAATAGTTATGGATACAATATAAGTAACACCCTTTTTCCAGCAGTCGTACAGGGAACGGAGGCGCCCACGTCGATAATTGAAGCTTTGCATAAAATTCTTTCCAAGGATGAATTCGACTTAGTTGTTTTAATACGAGGTGGAGGTTCTCAGGTGGATTTAGAATGCTTTAATAGCTATGATTTATGCGCCCATATTGCACAATTTCCTGTACCAGTGATAACAGGCATAGGTCATGAGCGTGACGACACCATTGCGGATATGGTTGCTAATACAAAACAAAAAACCCCTACTGCCGCTGCAGAATTCATTCTACAAGGATTTATTGCATACGAGGCCACTGTTAATGATCTACTACAGCTCATTTCAAAAAATGCCAACGTACATGTGCAAAATGCCAATTTAGAACTGCAATTCCTCAGCAGTAAAATCGGTGTTCTTTCTAAAGGCCTGATTAATACCATGCAGCAGCATATAAATAGAATTGCAGATCGAATAGTCCATTCAACCAAAAATCAAGTTTCGGAACATTCGTATGGACTTAGTGCCTTAGAAACAAAAATTAATGATTTAGACCCCAGAAAAACGTTAGATAGAGGTTATACTTTTACAACAATATCCGACACTTCCGTATTCAATAAAAAGGTGCAAAAATCAGAATTAATCACAACCTACACATCAAAACAAATTATCGAAAGTAAGGTAATTAAAACCAGAAAAAATGACAAAATTTAGTTACTCCAAAGCTGTTAAACGATTAAAAGAGATTTCTTCTGAACTAGAAGGTGAAGTTGATGATATCTCACACGTTTCAGAACTCGTTAAAGAATCAACAGCCTTATTGACGGCTTGTAAGAAACATCTCAAATCAACTTCAAAAGAAATTGAAGATACCCTTGATAAAATAGATGAACCACTAGCATAAGAAATCTCATTGAATTCATTCTATCCTGATTATTTTTAGTTTATGAAAAAGACATTATACACAGCACTCATAGGATTTTTTCTTTTGGCAACCCATCAATTAGCCATAGGACAAGCTCCTAAATGGCAACAGGGCGTCGATTACAAGATGGATGTTAAAATGAATGTGGAAAATCATAATTTTAGTGGAACCCAAAATCTTGTTTATACCAATAATTCTCCCGACACATTAAACGTAGTGTTTTATCATCTTTATTTTAATGCCTTTCAGCCGGGTAGTATGATGGACACGCGATCCTTAAATATTGATGATCCCGATCGCAGGGTAATGGACAGGATATCCAATCTAAGTGATGACGAAATTGGCAAATTGGCCCCAACAAAACTTGTTCAGGATGGCAAGGAGGTTAAATATGAAGTAGAAGGCACAATCCTGGAGGTAGAGCTCGCGACACCCATTTTACCAGGTGGATCCACTGTTCTCGATATGAAGTTTGAAGGACAGGTACCGGTGCAAATTCGACGCTCAGGACGGAATAACAAAGAAGGTATAGATTATTCAATGGCGCAATGGTACCCTAAGTTATGTGCGTATGACGAACGTGGCTGGCACCCTAACCCCTACATTGCACGTGAATTCTATGGCAACTGGGGCGACTTTGATGTGAAAATCACCATTGATGCCAACTTCGTTGTAGCAGCTTCTGGAATTTTGCAGAATCCAGAAAAAATTGGATATGGATATGAAGAGCCCGGAACCAAAGTTAAACGCAAGAAGAAGAATATCACCTACCATTTTATTGGAGAAAACATTCATGACTTTATGTGGGCCGCCGACTCCAACTATGTTCATAAAAAAGTACAGGTTCCCAATGGTCCTTTAATGCACTATTTCTATGTTGAAGATGAAATCACAAAAGAAACATGGCCTCAGCTAATGGAAGTAAGTCCAAAAATGGTGACCTATATGAACAAACAGTTTGGTACCTATGCCTATTCAGACTTCTATGTGATTCAAGGAGGCGATGGTGGTATGGAATATCCCATGTCAACTTTAATTAATGGAACAGGCTCTTTGAATGGCTTAATTGGCGTAACGATCCATGAAATGTTTCATAGCTGGTATCAAGGGCTACTGGGTACAAATGAAAGCCTTTATGCCTGGATGGATGAAGGCTTTACCTCGTATGCGTCCAGTCTTACCCGCGCTTACCTGCAAGAGACTGAAGCTTCTTTTGAAAGGAGCATTCGTCGCTATGCACAGCTACACAATAGTGGCAAACAAGAACCCTTAACCACTCATTCCGACCATTATAATACCAATAGCGCTTATAGCACCGGGGCCTATACTATGGGCTCACTTGTGCCGTACCAGCTACGTTACGTTATGGGTAAAGATGTTTTCGATGCTGCCTTTAGAGATTATTACTATAAGTGGCGATTCAAGCACCCTGACCCTATCAATTTCGAGAAGATAATGGAAGATCATAGCGGAATGGTCCTTGATTGGTTTTTTATTGATTGGGTAGGCACCACCAAGGCACTCGATTATGCTATTGGTGCCGTGAATGAATCAGATGGCAAAACGACTATTGAGTTGATAAATAAAAATCAACGCCCAATGCCTGTTGAGGTCTTGGTTACTTATAGCGATGGCTCAAAAGAACGCTTTTATATGCCATTGCGCCTGATGCGGGCTGCAAAGTCTTTTAGCGACGATATCAAGACAACTCAGCTGGCAGATTGGCCTTGGACTCATCCGACTCGTTCGATTACTATCGATAAGCCCATTTCTAATATCTCATCAATTGAAATAGATCCTGATAAGGGAACTGCAGATATTGACTATTCTAATAATAGCTGGGAGAACTCAAACTAAATGAATAAAGCTGAGGCACAGGACAAGATAGCAGAATTACGAGAGCAAATTAACCTCTATAATTATAAGTATTATCAGGAAGACATTTCGATAATCCCTGATAGAGCTTTTGATGCTTTATTAGAAGAGCTAATCGCACTTGAGACAAGTTATCCTGAGTTTTTTGATGAGAACTCTCCATCGCAACGCGTTGGAGGCACCATTACAAAGTCATTCCCTACCGTAAAGCACGAGTACCCCATGTTATCCTTGAGTAACACCTACTCTACGGAAGAGTTAATAGACTGGGACAAAAGAGTTGCAAAAGGGCTAGGCGACGAACCCTATGATTATTTCTGTGAGCTCAAATTTGATGGCGTTGCTCTTAGCTTGAAGTATGTAGAGGGTAAGCTAAATCAGGGTATAACCAGAGGTGACGGGGTGCAGGGCGATGATGTAATTGCCAATGCAAGAACTATTAAAAATGTACCGCTGGTAGTGCATGGAAGCGCCCCACCTAAAATTGAAGTGCGCGGAGAGGTATTATTAACAAAAGAAGCGTTTAAGAAAATTAATGATGAACGGGCAGAAGCAAGTCTGGAACTTTATGCTAATGCACGAAATACCGCCTCAGGAACACTAAAAATGCAGAATTCAGCGGTTGTAGCGAAACGTGGGCTTATTTGTAATACCTATTCATTATTGGGCGAAGAACTGCCAGAGACCCATGAGAAATCGATTCTCCAACTAAAGAGCTGGGGTTTTAATGTATCGCCGACCTATAAACGCTGTTCGAATATTGATGAAGTTGTTGATTATATTAAACACTGGGAGACCGAACGCTATAATCTTGAGGTTGAGACAGATGGCATTGTTATTAAGGTCAATAGCCATACGCAACAACGAAAATTAGGTTTTACTGCAAAAAGTCCACGGTGGGCAATTGCCTACAAATACCAAGCTGAACAGGCCTCCACTCAACTAAGAGCTATTACCTATCAGGTGGGCAGAACGGGGGCAATAACACCTGTAGCCGAATTAGAACCTGTGCTCCTTTCCGGAACAACGGTAAAAAGGGCTTCCTTGCATAATGCAAATGAAATCAACCGGCTAAATTTACATTATGACGATTATGTTTATGTTGAAAAAGGAGGAGAAATTATTCCTAAAATCACCGGTGTTGATGTGAATCTTAGAAAAGACGGTGCTGAACCTGTTACTTATATTGATGCTTGCCCTGAATGTAATACCCCCCTTGTTAGGCAGGAAGGTGAAGCTCAGCATTATTGTCCGAACTATCTAGCTTGTCCCCCTCAAATAAAAGGTAGAATAGAGCACTTTATTCATCGTAAGGCTATGAATATCGACAGCCTGGGTGAAAAAACAATTGCCCAGCTCTACGAAGCAGGTTTAGTAAAAAGGCCAGCTGATTTATATTCCTTATCAATAAGCGATGTTCTTTCACTAGAAGGGTTTAAAGAACTTTCTGCTGAAAATTTAATAAAAGGTATTGAGGCTTCGAAATCAGCAAGTTTTGATCAGGTTTTATTTGGGATTGGCATACGTCATGTAGGAAAAACTGTAGCGGAAAAGCTTGTAGAACATTTCGGGTCAATTGACCATCTTATGTCCGCGACAAAAGATGATCTGCTGAATATCCATGAAATTGGAGAACGAATTGCGGATAGTGTGCAACTGTTTTTTCAAGATGCCGCTAACCGTGAAGAAATCGAGTCACTGCGAGCTGCTGGACTCAATTTAGTTATTCAGGAATCTGATCAGCCCGCATCGGACCTTTTAAGTGGAAAAACCTTCGTAATTTCGGGCGTCTTTTCATCATATGGTAGAGATGAGTTAAAACTGTTAATTAAGCAACATGGCGGCAAGGTTGTTTCGTCTATCTCAGGCAATTTAGATTACCTGTTAGCCGGCGATAAAATGGGGCCTGCTAAGCTTAAAAAAGCGGAAAAACTCAATATCAACATCATATCTGAAGATGACTTTGATAAAATGATAGGGAATTAATGATTTTTACCCCATTACAGAATTACAAAATAAACAAAGCTCAAAAAAAGAATATTGAGTTACGAGAAAGTATTGCCTATGAAAAGGCGAGTTACTTTGGCATAATTTACCATAATAATGAACAGTCTAAGATAGATGCTGCAGAGAAACTAAGCACTCTGTTAAAGATGGATAATAAGAAGGTGAAGAATATCGCTTTCGAACATAAAAGCACTATTAAACACCTACCCTACGATACCCTCACCAACGAAAATTTTGATTTCTGGGGAGGATTAAAAGGCAAAGTAGCAACTGACTTTATTCAAGCTGATTTTGATTTTCTAATATGTTTAGACAATGAACCGAATGGTCCTATTAAAAGCATTTTAGCAAACTCTCAAGCAAAGTGTAGAGTGGGTAAATACAATGAGGAGAACCAACTCACTTTTGAAATGCTCCTTGTTGACAAATCGAATAATTATGTTCTTTGGGTTGAAGAATTATATCAATACCTCAAGCAGTTATCATAATGCAAAATTTTACTGGACTTGGAGTGGCCGTCATTACGCCATTCAAGCAAAACCTAGATATTGATTATCCCGCCCTAGAAAGAGTTCTGGATCACCTCTATAATAGCAATGCGCTAGACTATTTGGTGGCCATGGGATCAACTGGCGAGGCAGCCACCCTCTCAGAGCAAGAAAAGCAAGACTTACTTTCCTTTATAGCAAACTATAATGATGGACAAGTGCCGTTAATGGCTGGTTTTGGCGGGAACAATACTAATGCGCTTATTGAATCACTTGAAAAATACGACTTGAATGGATACGATGCTCTCCTATCGGTTAGTCCAGCTTATGTAAGACCATCGCAACAAGGCATATTAGAACATTACTTGGCGCTAGCAGATCATGCCCAGCTACCTATCATGGTATATAATGTACCTTCAAGAACTGGCTCTAATATCAACGCGGAAACAGTTGCTGCATTGGCCAAGCATGAGAATATCTTTGGAATTAAGGATGCCTCTGCAGAATTAGTTCAGGCTATGGAAATAAAAGCCTTGACTTCCGATTTCTTGCTAGTATCCGGTGATGATATGTTTATTGTTCCACTTTGCTCGGTTGGCGCAGATGGTCTTATTTCGGTCTTGGGGAATGCTTATCCTAAGCTTTACAAAGAAACTATTGAGGCATGTAATGCCGGAGATTATACCAAAGCATCAGCATTAGCGAAATCTACCCTAAACATCAATAGACTAATGTATGAAGAAGGTAATCCTGTGGGTGTAAAGCAATTAATGGCCCATCTTGGTCTTTGTGAGCCTTATGTTCGCCTACCCCTTGCCAAAGCAAGCGATAACCTCTCAGCTAGGATAAAGAGCGCAAAGCTATAGTTTGGGCATAAAAAAAAGGAGTAGATCGACAAGATCAACTCCTCTTTAGAAAGATAGTAGCTATGATCTAGCCGTTTTTCTTGTTTTGAACTTCAACACGAATATCCTGTGCTAAGGTCTTAAGTGACTGCATACCTTTACGAACACGTGTTCCAGCTGCATTATTGCCTTTATCATAGAATTTTTCGAAATCAGCTTCTAAAGAGTTTACTAAATCTTGTACTTCATTAAATCTTCCCATTTTATTTAAGTTTAAAGGTTATAGATAATTTTATTTTTTTTGATTAATATCAGGAAGCAAGATAATCAAAATGTTGAAAAAACAACACTTAAAGGTGATTTTTCTCTATTTATTCCGAAAATTCAACTAAATGTTGCTCTTTGTAGTAGCCATCATCTAGTTTTTTCTTTATGGCATTAAATGCTGAAATGGTTTGCTCTACGTCAGACAGAGAATGTACTGCAGTAGGAATAATTCTTAATATAATCGTCCCTTTTGGCACCACAGGGTAGATTACGACAGAACAGAACACACCATAATTCTCTCTTAGGTCCATTGAAAGGTTCGCTGCCTCCCCTACTGTGCCGTTTAAAACAACCGGTGTAACAGGCGTATTGGTTTCGCCTATATTAAAGCCATTTTTTCTGAAACCATCTTGGAGTGCATTGACGATTTTCCATAGATTTTCTCTTAATTCTGGCTGGTTACGTAACAATTCTAATCTTTTAAGGGCTCCAATAACCAAAGGCATTGGTACAGATTTTGCAAAAATCTGAGAACGCGTATTATAGCGTAGGAAGTCGATAACATCTTTTGAGCCTGCAACAAAAGCACCAATGCTAGCCATTGATTTAGCGAAAGTAGAAAAATACAGGTCTATATCGTCTTGTACCCCTTGTGCTTCACCAGCTCCTGCACCTGTCTCGCCCATTGTGCCAAATCCATGAGCATCGTCTAGCAAAATTCTAAAATTATATTTCTTCTTAAGATCAACAATATCCTGGAGTTTACCCATGTTACCCGACATGCCAAAAACGCCTTCGGTAATTACCAAAATACCGCCGCCGGTTTCATCAGTAATTCGCTTCGCTCGTTCTAACTGCTTCTCAAGGTTTTCGATATTATTATGTGGGAAAACAAACCTTTTACCCATATGTAAGCGAACACCGTCTACAATACAAGCATGAGATTCAGCATCATACACAATAACATCCTTACGATCTACAATGGCATCGATAATAGAAAAGATTCCCTGATAGCCATAATTAAGCAACATGGCTGATTCCTTACTTTCAAACGCCGCAAGTTCCTGTTCGAGTTGTTCGTGGTAATTAGTGTTACCCGACATCATACGGGCACCCATAGGGTAGCCAAGCCCCCAATCCTGAGCAGCGTCAGCATCCGCTTTACGCACTTCTGGATGGTTTGCCAGACCTATGTAGTTATTCAAACTCCATGTGAGTACTTCCTTACCTCTAAATTTCATTCTTGGAGCGATCTCTCCTTCAAGCTTGGGGAACATAAAATATCCCTCCTCGATGTTCTGGTGCTTACCGAGAGGTCCTCGGTCTAATAATAACTTCTCAAATATATCCACAGTAATATCTTTTATTCTTTTCCTTAGTTGCCTAGTTCAAGCTGCAAAGTTATACAGTTATACCATCAACTCAAAAATTCCAATCAATTAGAATTCATGTTCGAAATCACAAAATATACACATCTATGTCAATGGATATTCGGCAAAAAATATGGTTCTGAGCGCATCAATCACTAATATTGTTCTGTCAATAAGCGATTTTAAAATGGCCAAAATAAGCAAACTTTTAGTAGCAAATCGAGGAGAAATAGCCCTAAGGATATTAAGGACTGCCAAAGAAATGGGAATTAAGACAGTTGCCGTTTATAGTGAGGCAGATCGAACTGCTTTGCATGTTCGTTACGCCGATGAGGCAGTCTTGCTCGGACCTCCTCCCTCTTCAGAATCTTACTTGAGAGAAGATAAAATTATTGAAGCTTGTAAGAAATTAAAAGTCGATGCTATTCATCCAGGATATGGCTTCCTTTCTGAAAATGCTCATTTTGCCCAAAAGGCAGAAGACAACGGAATTATTTTTGTAGGGCCATCGCCTGATGCCATTAAAACAATGGGTGATAAGCTTGCCGCCAAAAAAGCCGTAAGTTCATATGATATCCCTATGGTTCCTGGTACAGACCATGCCCTATCCGATATTGCGGAGGCAACTGAAATTGCAAAAGAAATTGGTTATCCGGTATTAATAAAAGCGAGTGCTGGAGGTGGTGGTAAAGGTATGCGAGTAGTGTATAAAGCCGAAGATCTCCAGGAAGAAATGAACAGGGCCATTAGTGAGGCGACATCAGCATTTGGCGATGGCTCTATTTTTATTGAAAAGTTTATAGAATCGAATAAGCATATTGAAGTACAGATACTTGGAGATAACCACGGTAATATTATCCACCTCAATGAACGTGAGTGTTCAATCCAGCGCCGACACCAAAAGGTAATTGAAGAGGCGCCCTCTATGGTAATTACACCAGAACAACGGCAAAAAATTGGTGAAGCCGCTGTGAATGTGGCGAAGGCTTGTAATTATAGTAATGCGGGAACTGTTGAATTTATATATGATAAAGGAGATTTTTATTTCCTTGAAATGAATACCCGATTACAGGTGGAGCATCCGGTTACTGAATTTATTACGGGTGTAGACTTAGTTAGGGAGCAAATACTTATTGCAGAAGGTAAAAAGTTATCGCTGGAGCAGTCGGATATTACAGTTAATGGCCACTCATTCGAAGTAAGGGTCTATGCTGAAGATCCGGCAAACAATTTTATGCCTGATGTAGGCACGCTAAAGTCGTACATCCGACCACAAGGGCCTGGTATCCGTGTTGATGATGGCTTTGAGCAAGGAATGCAAATACCAATATATTATGACCCCATGATCGCCAAACTCACCGTTTACGGACGAAATCGTGAAGAAGCACGACTTCGAATGATTAGGGCAATGGAAGAATATGAAATTACAGGTATTAAAACGACAATTCCATTCTGCCAATACGTATTTAATCATCAAGCTTTTATCGATGGAAGCTTCGATACAAAATTTGTGGAAAAATTCTTTACTCCTGACAAACTTCGCATGAAAGATGAGGGTAAGGAAGAAGTAGCTGGCTTGATGGCCGTAATTGCAGCTGATAAGAAAGAAGCACAAGCGAATGGCAACAATGGTGTGAGTAATGGTCTATCTGCCTGGCGCAAGCGCATGACTTTATGAGTGGTTAGTCCCTCTTTAGATAAAGCATTATATTCTAATAGAAAACCTCAGGTTATAATCTAACTGATTAATTAGCTTTGTCCGGTATTACTTAATAATGTGATTTGAGTATCTTAAAAGCTATCCCTCCCTTTATTTTAGGATCTGGATCTCCCAGAAGAAGGGAATTACTCCGTGACGCAGGTTTCAATTTTGATGTAATTAAAGTAGATGTTGATGAAACACTACCTAAAAGTTTAAAGCCGGCCGAAGCAGTAGACTATCTTTCATTAAAAAAGCTAATTGCCTGTGAAGAATATTGTAAAGATAATTTAGTGCTTACAGCAGACACGCTGGTGTTTTTAGAAGACAAAATTCTAGGGAAACCGGAGAATAGAGAAGAAGCGATTAGCATGCTACAACTCCTATCGGGCAAAACGCATCAAGTATTAACCTCTGTATGCTTGGGTTATCAGGATAAGCGGTTTCAATTTAATGTAGCTACTGAAGTTTCCTTTTCAAGTTTAGACCACCATATTATAACCTATTATGTAGATCACTACCAACCCTTCGATAAGGCAGGCAGCTATGGTATACAGGAATGGATAGGCGAAATTGGCATACCTAGAATTAACGGGTCTTTTACCAATGTGGTCGGTTTGCCCATGCACGAAACATATCATGCAATCGTTAAGTATTCCAAACAGTGGATATCTGAATAAAACTGTATTATTACTGCTAATTGCTATCAGATGTGAATAAATTCGAAAACTTTACCAAGCAAGAACTTAAGCGTTACAGCAGGCATTTCGTTTTACCGCACTTAGGTATAGAAGGGCAAAAAAAATTAAAGAAAAGTAGCGTATTAGTAGTTGGTGCTGGCGGCTTAGGGAGTCCTAACCTGCAATACCTCGCAGCTGCAGGTGTAGGCACTATTGGCATTATCGATTTCGATACCGTAGATACCAGCAATTTACAAAGGCAGGTATTGTTTACTGAGCAAGATATCGGAAGTGTTAAAGCCACAGTCGCTGAAGCCAAGTTAAAAAAGCTGAATAGCGCAATTCAAGTAATAAAGTTTAACGAAAAACTCACTTCGGCCAATGCCATAGAAACCCTAAAGCCTTTCGATATTATTGTAGATGGCACGGATAATTTCCCGACGCGATATTTGATCAACGATGCCTGTGTATTGCTTGGAAAACCCTTTGTTTATGGATCAATATATCGGTTTGAGGGTCAAGTTTCTGTTTTTAATTATACCGATGAAAATGGGAAAAAGGGGCCTAATTATAGGGATTTATTCCCACAACCTCCAGCAAAAGATGCTGTTCCAAACTGCGAAGATGGTGGCGTTCTAGGATCTCTGGCTGGTATTATAGGCAGTATGCAAGCCAATGAGGTAATTAAGATGTTGACAGGGGCCGGAACCACACTTAGTGGGCGTTTGTTTATATTTGACAGCTTCAGTTTCGAAAGTCAGACCATTAAGTTAATTCCTGGTGTTTCGAAATATGAAATAAGAGAGCTAATTGATTACGAAGCATTTTGCAATATGAATGAAGAATCAACACCTTACGAGGTACACGAAATCACAGTGCATGAGCTGCATAAGATGCTAGAGGACAAGACCGATCTTCAGCTCATTGATGTGCGTACTGAATTTGAGCATCATATTGCCAATATCGGTGGTGAACTAATGCCTTTGGAGGAAATTATTGAATACATTGATAAGATCGACAAAGAAAAACCTGTGGTTATGTACTGCAAGGTAGGCATCCGCAGCACAGAGGCTATTTTACATCTTCAAAGCATTTACAACTTTACCAATCTAATAAACCTCAAGGGGGGCATTAATGCGTGGGCAACAGAGATCGACAATCGGTTCGCCTAGGAGGATCCGAACATTCACTGTAATGAGAAACCTAAAGTAGTCTTTAGCATTTAGGTTGTGCGTGTATTATTGGAGCTGCCCTATACTCAACAGATTAGATTTAACAGTTAAATATCCTGGCGCTTCTACAGCATTAGCCTCGGATGTATTTATTTCTGCCTACTACATAATCCGATGTAATCAGTTTGCATTGATTTTGTAACTTAGCTTTATCTATAAATTACCTACTCCAATGAAAACTTTTGTTACGCTTCTCTTTTACATGCTGATTCTCTCCTACTCAACCTTTGCGCAAAACCTTGCCAAACAAGTTGAGATAAGACGGACAGAATATGGCGTGCCTCATATTATGGCAGAAAACTTAAAGGCTGTTGCCTTCGGTTTAGCCTACGCCGAAATCGAAGATCGTGGAGAAAAGGTTCTCCTCCCCCTTGTTCGGGCAAAAGGAACCTACGCCAAACATACGAGCATCGAAAACATAGACTATGACTTCTATGCTAAAATCGTACAAGAACATACGCGAGACACCTATCTTCAACTTAATCAGGATACAAGAGATATATTAGAAGGGTTTGCTGCGGGAGTAAATTATTATCTCGAGAAACACCCAGAGGAGTTCCCTGAATGGTATTATCAGGCCTATAATGGCATTGATGTTGCTACCGTTTCTAATTATCCAAGCAGACCAACCCCTGGAAATGCCAGAGATTTTTTGCGACAACTAGCTGAGCAAAAAAAATTGGCGCTGCAAAACGATGATGTCGGATCGAATGTGTGGGCTTTTGCCCCAGAACGAACAAAGTCGGGAAATGCTGTATTAATGCGCAATCCACATTTATCTTGGACAGCGGGATATTACGAAGCCCATATTACCGTTCCTGGAAAGATAAATTTTTACGGTGATTTTAGGATTGGCGGCATGTTTGCCATTATATGTGGCTTCAACGATCGCTTAGGTTGGTCTACCACCAATAACCATCCTAATTTGGAGGAAGTGTATGCGCTAAAGGTAGACCCTACTAAACCCGATCATTATCTTTTGGATGGAGGATCCTTTCCGATCAGTCGAAAAATGGTTGAGGTCGAATTCAAGAATGGCGAGGGAACCGGTATTGTAAAAAAAGAATGGCTCTATACGCCTTTTGGTCCCGTAATAGATCGTTACGATGGTAAGATATACATAGTAAAAACGGCCGATTGGAATAATTTTCAGCGAGGGGAACAGCTCGTAGCCATGATGTTATCTCAAAATCTAGAAGAGTGGAAAACTGCGATGCAAAAAAGAAATATAAGTTCCAGTAACTACACATATGCCGATGCCGATGGCAATATATTTTATATTTGGAATGCTTCAACTCCTAAACTCCCCCATCCCTTTCAAGGCGATACAGTGGCACATGTGGTTAGTAATAGCAATGAGATTTGGCGGGAATTTCAGGATTTCGAACGGATTCCGCAGCTCCATAACCCAAAAGGAGGTTATCTGCAAAATTCAAACGACCCCTTCTACCTTACCAATCTGCAACAACCTATTTCAAAAGAGGGACAACCAGCGAATTACCCCGACCCTCTTTTAAGATTACGCTCACAGCATAGCCTAAGCCTAATCGACAATGAAAAGAAGTTTAGTTTAGAAGAAATTGTAGCAATGAAGTATAGCATGAAAATGCTTGCTGCAGACCGGCTAAAAGATGACCTTATTAATTTAATTGCTAGCACAACTACTTCGGCCAAATATGATGAAGTAGCAGAGTATCTTAAAGCCTGGGATAATACATCTTCTGCGAATAGTGAAGGCAGTGTATTATTTAATGAATGGTTCTGGAACTATCGACGAATGGTTGGAAATGACAGTCTATATCGAGAATCCTGGAGCTGGGATAAGCCTATGAGCACACCATTAGGTATAAATAAACCCGATAGTGCGATGAAGGCCCTTAGTATGGCTGTAGATACTTTAATTAATAAGTATGGCGATTACAAAATGGCCTGGGGCGATCTTTATAGAGTAAGAAGAGGCGATGTTGATGTTCCGGTTGGTGGTGGTTCAGGCACTCTGGGAAATTTTAGAGTGATCTATTTCGATGAAGATGAAGATGGCAAACAGCATGTGGTCGGTGGTGATGGATGGGTTTTTGCGGTAGAATTTGGCAAGCAGATAAAGGCCTATTCTGTTCTAGCCTATGGCCAGTCTAACAACCCTGAAAGCCCTCATTTCGATGATCAGGCAGAAATGTTTGCCAATAATAAGATGAAGAAAGTGGCCTTTTCTGAAAAAGTGATTAAGAAAACTATTCTAAAGAAATATAAACCCGGTGAGGAATAAAAAAAGGGGCATAAGCCCCTTTTTAATATAATATCATAATTGGTTATTCTTCTTCTGAAGCTTCTTCATCTCCCTTGTCCTTTTTTTCGTCCGACTTAGAGACAATTAAATCGCCATCTTTGAGTCGTTTCGATACAATAAGAAATGGTCCGGTTACAACTTGCACCGTGTCTGATAACTCGTTCAGGATCTCAATATTTTCGAAATCACTTAGTCCCGTTTTAACTCGTATCACTTTAGCAACTCCGCCATCGTTAACAAAAATCACCTCAACATTCTCATCATCGTCTGAACTAGTTGCCTCAGCAGCAGGCTTTTCTTCACCCTCTTCATCCTTCATAGATTCTGCTAGTTCAGCTTCGGTCCTAACTGTTACAGAGGCAAGCGGTACAGCCAAGACATCTGTTTTAGTTTCTGTTATAATGTCAACACTGGCTGTCATACCTGGCTTAAACGGATAAACATAACCTTCAGCCTCTAACTCTTCGAATGAACTTCTTAATATTCTTATTCTAACCTCAAATTCTGTAACGGCATCGGCAGAGACTTTATCTTTTGCCGTATTGGCTATTTGCGTTACTATACCTTTAAATGTTTTTTCGAGATATGTATATGCATCCACATCAATTATTGCGGTATCTCCTTCAGTAATCCTAATAATATCATTTTCATTAACATCTACTCTTACCTCCATTTCATTTAAATCGGCTAGGCGAAGCATTTCGGTACCTGCAAATTGAGAGGTTCCTACTACTCTTTCTCCCATTTCAACACTTTTCTTAGAAACAGTACCGCTAATTGGGGCGTACATACTTGTTTTACGGAGATTTTCGAGAGCATCATCTAAAGAAGCCTGACTACTTTTAACAACATAGAGTGCTGCATTAACCGAAGCTTTTGCCGACTCTAAATCATTTGTAGCAATTTTAAAATTCTGCTGCGCTAGTTCCCATTCCGAAGAAGAAATTACATTTTGATCGAACAATTTTTGATTTCGCTCTTTCTCCAATTTCGCTCTCTCGTAGGTGGCCTCTGCTCGGGCTAAATTCGATTTAGCGGATTGCCAATTGGCCTTCTGAGTATTTAAACTTGCTTCAGCACGTTGAACCGCAGAAATATAATTGTCGGGGCGAATTTTTACCAGTAGATCTCCTAATACAACAGAGTCTCCTTCCTCAACATCCAGCATAATGATTTCACCAGCCACATCAGGACTGAGTTTAACTTCAGTAACCGGTTGAACCATGCCCGAAGCACTGATTTTCTCAACAATAGTTATTCTTTTAGGTGTAGTAACATCCACCTCAGTTTCTTTCTTCTTGTTCTTCTGAACAAAAACAGCTACTACAATAAGTACTGCGAATACCCCTAGGAGTATCCATATTACCTTATTTGATTTTTTCTTTTTGGTCTTAGCCATAGGTGTGCTCTATTTTGAGTTTATTAGAAATCAATTGGTTTGCCTTGATAGAAATCAAGAATTTTAAGCTTAAAAATATAATCGTATTTTGCTCGGAGTAAATCAGACCGCGCTTGGAATAGATTGTTTTCTGCGAGTTCATACTCTGTGGCATTGGCCGCTCCATTATCGAATCGCTGCTTCGTAGCTCTAAAAGATTCTTCCTGGGCCTCAACTCTTTTCAATGAGCTCTGATATGCCTTAGCGGAACTATAAACATCGTTATATGCCGTTTCAATCGTTTGTCGTAAAGTCTGTCTTGCCAACTGCGCGTTAATTTCGGCCTGCTCATAGGCTATTTTTGCTCTTTGCACAGATGCATTCACTTGGTAGTTATTGAAAATTGGTATTGAGATTCCCACCGATACTGACTGACCAAAATTATTCTCGAGTTGTTGACCCGTCGCATAAGGCAGGTTAACAAATTCTGGAGACAATTGAACAACAGGCTCCAATGTGCTCTGCACGTACCCATTATCTCTTTCGACAAAACTTCCAGTTGGTTCAAATAGTCCCCTATTCTTAGCAATCGAAGAATAATTAGTGTTCATACCTGCACTTAGGGATATCCGAGGATAGTAGCTAGACTGCGCTACTTTAATACCACGCAGACTACTTTCAATATTTATATCAGCGCTTTTTATTTCAGGCATAGTAGCTAATGCTGTTTCGAACACCTGGTTGGGATTCAAATTAATAAAATCACCTTCACTCAATTCAATTTCAGGAATAACAATCTCCAATGATTGAGATCCCGGGATTTGCATTACCTGCTTAAGTTGCAAGAGAGAAAAATTAAGTGAGTTCTCAGCATTGATAACATTTAGTTCGCTCGTTGCAACTTGTGATTGCAAATCCAGCTGATTCGACCTAGGTAAGGAGCCGGCTTCTACCTGCTTTTTTGTCCTTTCAAATTGACTTTCAGTCGACTCGAGCTGAAGTTTAGCGTTTTCCAATAGCTCGCGATTAAAAATCACATTTGTGTAGAAAGTGACTACGAGTAAAACAATATCATTTTTTGACTTTTCTAGATTATACTGCTGACCCAATTGATTTGCTTCGGCCTGCTTTAAGGTATTAATATTTCGTAAACCATTAAATAATGTCCAATTGAAATTTAAGCCACCAAACCCATTGTCCTGCTCTTGGTTTGTCACCGTATTTGTTCCTGGGTTAATCGAACGTCCCCAGTTCCTGCCATAGCTACCATTTGCATTCAGTGTTGGCAAAAAATTCATCTTGGATTGCAGCGTGTTAACCTCGTTAATACCCAGATTAAGATTTTGATTCTTTACTGTGAGATTATTTTCAATAGCATAATCAACACATTCTTGCAAAGTCCATAACCGAGTTTCTTGGCCATAGAGTTGTTGAGCAGCAATTATCAATAGAAAGGCAATAAAACTTGTTGTTATTCTTGTTTTTAACTTCATATCATTTTAGGCAAATAAATTATTTCCTTAATATATCTTAGACTACTTAAGTAGCTTAATGTTACATCATTTACTTCGCTGTCAGTTTCAATTACCTGACAAGCAATATCGTTCTTCCCTTTACGTGATACCATCATGGTTGCAATATTGCAATCCGCTTGCGATAACACATTAGCCAAAAAGGCTATACTTCCCTTAATATCGTCTGCTTTTATAATCAGTGTATAGAGCGCTGTAGAAAAATTGGCATTAAACCCGTCTACGTTTGAAATTTTAATTACTCCTCCCCCTCTACTTTCTCCGACCACCGACATCTTCCGTTCACCTTTCACCATTTGTACAGAAACAGTGTTGGGATGCATGGTCGAAGCATTTCCTACTGATCTATAACGGACGCTAAGCTGAAAGGTTTTGGCTAATGCTAGAGCTTCTTTAATCCTTTTATCATCGGGCATAAAATCGAGCAAGCCTGCTACTATCGCCCTATCGCTTCCGTGCCCTTCATAGGTTCGGGCAAAAGAATTATAAAATGTTATTTCTACCGACTCCGGTTGCTCACCAAATAGGTGCCTGGCAGCACGTCCAATTCGGACAACGCCGGCCGTATGGGAACTGCTTGGACCAATCATAACCGGACCAATCATATCAAAGACAGAACTTTTGCCACCCATGTTGTTATTATTTTGAGTCTATTTTCGATAAAAAACCGAAAATAGTGACCATTTAAGGGTATCGCAAAAGTAATACATCGAAAGTATTATCAAACGGCAACAACGCCTTTTATATGTGGGTGCGGGTCATAGTTTTCCAGACTGAAGTCCTCAAACTTGAAAGAAAATATATCCTTCACTTCAGGATTAATCTTCATTGTCGGTAATGGTCTGAAATCTCTGGTAAGCTGCAGTTCAGTTTGCTCCATATGATTACTATAGAGATGTGCATCGCCAAGCGTGTGCACAAAATCACCCAACTTAAGATCACAAACCTGGGCTATCATCATGGTTAGCAAAGCGTATGAGGCAATATTAAAAGGTACGCCTAAAAACACATCTGCTGAGCGCTGGTACAATTGACATGATAGTTTGCCATCAGCAACATAAAACTGAAAGAAAGCATGACAAGGAGGTAATGCCATATTTTTAATCTCTCCTACGTTCCAGGCGCTTACAATAATTCTTCGTGAATCTGGATTATTCTTTATTTGATCTACTACCTGACTTATTTGGTCGACATGAGTGCCATCCGGTGCAGGCCAGCTACGCCATTGATATCCATATACCGGCCCTAGTTCACCTTCTTCATTGGCCCATTCATCCCAAATTCTAACACCGTTCTCTTTAAGGTAAGCGATATTGGTATTGCCTTGCAGAAACCATAAGAGCTCATGAATGATCGATCGTAGATGAAGTTTCTTGGTGGTTAGGGCTGGGAAGCCTTCACTTAGATCGAAACGCATTTGATGCCCAAAAACACTTAATGTTCCTGTTCCTGTACGATCGGTTTTAGAAACGCCTTCGTCTAAGATTCGGCGCATGAGATCATGGTATTGCTTCATATTGTCATCCTTATGATTTTGACAAATTTATGATTATGAATTAAAAGAAAACAGTTAAAAATAAAAAAAGCCCCCCGCTACGAACGGGAGACTCAACTCAACAACCATTAATAATTACTATCTGTCAGATAGGTCGACAGTTTTTGTTTCATCGCCTGATGTTATTGTTACAATTGTATCGCATTCACCGTCACCAAAATCAATCGAGAATACTCTTTCGCCATAGGTCACATCTTTAACTCCGGCTACCGGTATTCTACCTCCTTTTGCTCCACGACACATTCGCTTATAAACCAAACTCTCGATCACGATTGTAGAATATCTAATTTCTTCTCTGTTTACACCATTGGCAGTGCTCTCAGGTAGGATATGAAATTCATCAAGTAATGGATTGTCAGCACGCTTCCATACCCGAACGCGGTCTACTTCACGTGTTGCAAATGTTTCGTCTGGCCATGTTACTTTTCCGTCTACCAAAGTGATGTGGAAAGTTGGCTCTGCATCGATAGATTCCGAAATATTAGTAACAGTACGTGTTCCTTCAATATGTCTGTCGTTCACATAGAAATCTCTGAATGTTGTAATCCAACTAGATCCGGGAACAAAACGATGGCCATCATAGGTGATAATAATTGCACCCGACCTTGTTATACCGTTAGGGCCTGTGCACCCCTCTCCAAAATCTATAATTATTGTTTGCGCTTCTTTATCATGGGTAACATCTGCACAACCACACCTTTCATCTGGCTTGTTATTTTCGATCTTACCACCGTTACCAAATTCCGCCACTTCCATCATATTAGATACGATATCATCGATTTCTTCAAAGTCTCCCTCAGCAAGGAGGTCGGCTTCTACATTAGTATCGTCGATACTAAGGAGTGGCTCCATATCTGCTTCTGTAGTACAAGAAGCCATAAATGTAAATGCTGCTACACCGGCGATTAGGAATAATTGTCGTCCGAGTGATTGGAATGAATTTAACTTTTTCATGTCTTTGCTTTTAGTTTGTTTGCTCCTTAGAGTAGCCCAGACCGAAAAGGTTTAAATTAGATGGTAAAATTTTTTACTTTTTTTGTCTTTCAAAGGAAGGCTAGCGTGCAATTACTTAATAATCAAACCATTAAGCTCTTCTGGCAAAGCCTCAAAAGCTGGGCATAGGAATCCATTAATTACTACATATTGAATTTCCCCGGCTTTATTTATAAGAATAAAGTTAGCTAAGTCTTCAGTTCTTAGATTAGTTGCAAAGGAGGTAAGGTCTAAAACAGAATTGATTGGTCCAGGAATATGCGCATGCTTATCTTTTTCGTTTCCCACTAAATAAAGATAGCCTTCCTTTAAATATTCAGATTGTTCTGTTTCTGTTAGTCCTTCCCATTCTTCAAAGGATTTCTCTAGTACGCGGCCTGGAATTGCCATCAGCCCGGTAGCATCTACCTCTTCGAACCCGTGCCATTCCTTTAAATCCCCAAGGTCCTTTATTTCACCACGGCTATAATAATCGCCAGTTGGTGGTAGTGGAATTTCTGTTCTTTCAATACCAATATCTACGATATATTGCTCCTTGCCCCTACTTAAAGATGCTCCCCTAATAAGTACATCAAGCATTTTATCATCATTGAGTGGTATACCCTCATAATCTTCTACCGTCTTAGCTTCATAACCTTTTGAGGCAATTGTTTGAAGTCCACTAATGAGCATGCAAAAGTTTAATTTTCGAATACCTTCCTTTTCCATATCATAAGCCTGCCACCCAGACTCAACAAGTACCGTGCTTATTCCCAGCGACTGGGCGTAATCGCCAAAAGCTCTGGGTGCAAAGCTATCGTTATAGATACCAACCCTACCGGGTATAACCTTCTGCAGCTCTTGACTTAGGAATGCGATAAGCTGCATGGCCCGCCCACGTGTATTATTAATTTCTTCGGCCGCGTTAAAAGCTGGTGCAAGAAAGGAGATACTGCTTGGCCGTGGCGTATCCATTATATTATAATGTCTTTTTTGATCGTGAAGGTTAAAACCAAAATCAGGTTTAATTTCTTGAAACAAACGTTTCAATAATTGTGCTTCGGGTGATACAAATTCTCTTGCATCTCGGTTTAGATCGATATCGAGAGCATTGCGGCGTATAAACCTTGCGGTGCCATCTGGATTAATAATTGGTACTATAATAACGGTTAGCTTTTCCAGAATCTGGCGCCATTGCTCACCATATTTATTCGGTGACTCATTAAAATTAAGTAAGTCTAGCAAGGCTCTGGTGGCCGTAGATTCATTGCCGTGCATTTGCGACCACATCATTACCTTTACTGGGCCAGTGCCCATTTTAATGGAGTAAATAGGTCTTCCTTCCACAGAATTAGCTTCCTGTGTTAATTTTATATTCCGATAGGAATTAATCAGCTGATGAAATTCTTCAGGCTGAAATCGGTTCTTTGTAATCTTATCAACATGAAAATCGTTGTAACTATTAAATAGGGATTGAAACACTGCGTTAATTAGGGTTATTTAAACAAAAAACGACATATTTACCTTTCAAAAATAGTGAAATAGGATGATGCGATATTTATTGGTAACGGCATTTCTAATATCGATGGACATTAGTGGATTTAGTCAGCAAGTAAAAATTGCTAAGCTAAAGTATAATGGCGGCGGCGATTGGTATTCGAATAAAACTGCCCTTCCAAATTTAATTCAGTATTGTAATCAAAAACTAAATACCAATATCGCGGCTGAGGAAGATGTGGTTGAGGTCGGTGGCCCTGAGTTATTTTTGTACCCTTATGTGTATATGACGGGCCATGGCAATGTTGTTTTCTCTGATCAGGAGGCTGAAAACTTAAGAAATTATTTGTTGGCCGGTGGCTTTCTACACATCGACGACAATTATGGACTAGATCAGTTTATTCGGTTAGAGATGAAGAAAGTGTTTCCATCTCTAGATTTCGTTGAAATACCTTTCGACCATCCTATTTATCATCAAAAATTTGAGTTCGATCAAGGTTTACCAAAAATCCATGAACATGATGGTAAACCGGCTCAAGGTTTTGGGATTATGTATGAGGGAAGATTAGTTTGTTATTATACTTATGAAACAGATTTAGGTAATGGGTGGGAAGACCAACAAATCTATAACGATCCACCAGCTTTACGTGAACTAGCACTAAAAATGGGCGCAAATATTATCCAGTACAGTTTTACAGGCGAATAGCCTATTTATTGTCGAGCCTAACCGTAAGAACAGGTCTGGTAGAATGGCTAACTAGTTCCTTAGCAACCGATCCCTGAATTATTTTCCATAGGCCGGTATGAGCCGAAGTAGCCATCGCAATTAACCCTGCATCTTTTAAATCTGCAAAATCGCGAATCCCGTCTTCTTCCATGGTATGCCCAAATACAGAACTTTCGTAGTTAGCCAGATCATTTTCAGTGGCGTAAACTTCAAGTAACTGGATTGACTCTTTATCTGGAATAAAGTTTACAGGTGTGTTAATCCTAACCAAGTATATTTTCGAATTAAACAGTTTTTGAAACTGCTTGATGATTTTTATCAACTTAGTTTCTTTGTTTAAGGTTGTGGTAGGGAAAACAATCTTTTTAAAGGTTTCTACGGGCACAACCTTATTCACCGATAATACAGGGCAGCTAATTCGTCTGAGTAGTTTATCTGTAGTTGTGCCGAGGAGAATATCGTTGAGCCCCCAGGCAGATTTGGTACCCATCACAACGAAATCGATACTCGTGGCTTCTATAAATGCCTCTAAGGATTTACTAACACTCCCAATGCGAATTACTTCATCATACTCAATGCCGGCCGTTTCAAGATTGTGGAGTGTAATACTTCGTGCAAAGTTCTCCTGCACTTTAGCAAGATCGTCTTCTAGATGGACCTCGTTGCTTATTTCATCGGTGGATTCATTATTGCCAAATATCTTATTACTTGACACTTCCAGAATATGCAAAAGAATGAGTTGTGCATTGCTAGCCTTCGCAATAAAAATCGCGGTTTGGAGGGCATTCTCTGCTTCTCTTGAAAAATCGGTGGGGACTAATATCCGCTCCATAAATTGTTAATTATAGGAGTAAGTTAGTAAAAATTGTATTCAGATAAAATCCAATAGTAAATTTCATCAGCAATTTCGTTGAAAGAGCATTTCGATAATCCCGTCCTTTAATCCAACATCAGGAATCATTATTTTCTCAGCTCCGGCGCTGCGCATTGTTCGAAGGTAGATATCAGAGGCAAAAGGAATTACATCTGCTCTATCCTCTCGCATGCCAAGCTTCTCAATTCGCTGATCATACGAGAGCGCATTGATTTCTGCGACCATCATTTCAAGTTGATCTATGGTCTGTAAATCGATTTTTTGAGCCAGTAAAAGTTTTTGTAAGGTTCGAATGTTTCCCCCTGTAGCTATCACAGCATCCAATTCACCATTTAGGTTTTCTTTCACCCAAGAATCCATATCGGTCCATGAAGAAGCTTTTTCCCTTCCCTGCATATTGCGGACAGAACCCAAACGAAAAGATCTGCGAGCGTAGCTTTCACTCCCTGTAATCATATTTATCTCAGTACTACCTCCTCCTACATCAATATGTAAATAATGGCCATCTTTTAAATCTTTATGAACAGCCATATCTAAAATTTTAGCTTCACGTTCACCCGAAATTATTTCGATATGTAACCCGCTTTTTTCATAGGCTCGTTGAACAATTCTATCTCCATTAACAGAGTCTCGAATTGCAGAAGTAGCACAAGCATAAATATCATCGGCTTCATATAGATCGATTAATGTTCGAAAAGCCATCATTAGGTTGATAAACTTGATCTCGCTACGAAATGTAATTTCTCCAGTTCGAAAGGCATCATTTCCTAATCGCAGCGGAAACCGAATTGATTCCAGCACCTTATAAACTGGTTTATCTACTTTATTCCAGATAACCCTCGTTATCTGAAGTCGGATGGCATTTGAGCCGATGTCAATCGCTGCTAAGATCATATAATAATAATAGGGCAAATACCTTGTTCGACCAACAATCTAATTGCTTTAGTGAAACGGAATATAATTTATTAAACAGGTATCGCTGCAGGAACTGCTTTTAAAGCCTGCTCCAGATCATTGATAATGTCCTCAACACTTTCTATCCCTACTGAAAACCGAACCATTTCATCTGTAATACCGGCCTGGAGTCGTGATTCTGGGCTCATAATTACATGCGTCATTGATGCAGGGTGCTGTATTAAGGTTTCTACACCACCTAACGAAACGGCCAGCAAAGCTAGCTTTACACTGTTCATTAATATCTTACCTGCCTCTAATCCGCCTTTTACTCCGAAGCTCATCATGGTTCCAAAACCATTCATCTGTTCTTTTACAAGGTCCTTTTGCTTAAACGACTCCAAACCCGGATAGTTTACCCAGCTAATTTTAGGGTGATTTTCAAGCCATTCGGCTACTTTTAATGCATTTTCCTGTGCACGATCAATGCGAATCGATAATGTTTTAACCCCTCGACTCACCAAATAGGCTTGATGCGGATCCATATTACCTCCCATCATAATCATAGTATGACGAAGTTTCTTTAATAGAACAGGATCCTTTGCTATAAGCGCACCTCCTACTACATCGGCATGTCCGTTAATGAATTTTGTGAGGGAGTGCAAAACTACATCGGCTCCTAGGTCGAGTGGTTTTTGTAAATATGGACTGCAAAAAGTATTGTCTACTACTGTAATGATATCATTCGCTTTCGCAATTTTGCTCGCTGCTCTAATATCCGTAATGGTCATAGTAGGATTGGCAGGTGTTTCGAGGTAGAGCATTTTAGTATTGGGTTGAATGGCCTCAATAACACTTTCTAAATCCGAAGTATCTACAAATGTTGATTCTATTCCAAAATTTGCAAAAATAGACTCCATTACCGTCCGGCTTGGGCCATAGACTGAGCTACTGGAAATCATATGATCGCCTTGTTTTAGAAATGTAATATACGCCGTAGTAACGGCGGCCATTCCAGAAGCCAGCGCTACACCACCTACACCATGCTCCAGAGCTCCGAGTTTATCTTCAAGCGCCTTTATGGTTGGATTCGATAAACGTGTATAGATATATCCCTGTTCTGCCCCTGAAAATCGGTTCGCTCCATTATCGGCACTATTAAATGAAAATGTTGAGGTTTGATAAATTGGTGTGACTGCACTACCGAATTCATCTTTAAGCTCACCTGCGTGAATTAAATTGGTGTCAAAGCCGTTGTTTTTTCCTTCCATTATTATTCTGTTATTACCTGTACAAATTTAATCTTTTGATCAATTAATAAATGTGATTAACGTTGCATTCATTTTACATAGTTGCAGCTCTACTTTTAACTCAGGAAATATGAAGATTATTAAAATTTGCTTGATGCTCAGCCTGTCTATTGCAATGGGTTGTCAAGGACCCCAATCTGAGGCTACAAACGCATTGGGTTATGAACTTAAAAGCATTGAATTTCAGACACCAGATTGTGAACCCGAACGCGACCCTTGTTTTCTGGCCACAATCACTTATCCTGAGTTTAATAGTGGAGATTCTATGGCGGTTTATCTTGCCAATAGAATAATTCGTAACTCTACCCTCGACTTTATTGGCATGGGCGATGTAGAGTCTACATCAGATCCAACCTTAGAGGAGGCCGTGAACACCCTTAGCGATTCATTCCGCAGGTTTCGAACCGACTTTCCAGAGTCGAGTGTCGGTTGGGAAGCTCGTATAAAAACACAAGAGGTAACTAAAAATGATTCCATAATTGTATTTGAGACCTCTGCCATGACTTTTTTCGGCGGCGCTCATCCCAATAAGAATAAGCGATATTTTAATTTTAACAGAGAAACTGGAAGTCTTGTGCCACTATCGGATTTCATCGCAGATATGGACACCTTTACCGCTCGAGCGGAGAAAGCCTTTAGACTTAAATATTTACGAGAGAACCAGACTTTTGAGGATGCAGGATTCGATTTTATGGGCGGAGTATTCACACTCCCTGGGAACTACGCGTTCTTTCAAGATTCAATTAAACTACATTATAATCACTACGAAATCGCTTCTTATGCATCGGGCGATTTCCATATAATGGTAAGTATCCAATAGAGCGCCCCTATTTAACTGGGATTAAGGCATCTAATTCATTATCGCCACCGATCTCAACCTCAGATGATCCGAAAACAGTGATCATAGATTTCACAAAGTCTTCTTCATTGGCTTTAAAGATGTTATCTACGTATTTCTGTGGATTTCTATCAATGTAGGGAAACCAAGTACTTTGAATCTGAATCATAATTTTATGACCTGACTTAAAAGTGTATAATATGTCCTGCAAAGGAAATTCTACCTTGGTTGGTTCACCAGGCACAAAAGGTTCAGGTTGGTCAAAACCATTTCTAAACCGACCTCTAAACACTTCGCTTCGAACTAACTTCTGATAGCCTCCCATAGTAACATTCTTTGGTGTAGCAATGGTACTCGGCTCATCATTTGGAAAGACATCGATAAGCTTTACCACAAAATCTGCATCAGATGTACTCAAAGCTACCTTGAGCTTAGCCATTATTTCGCCGGCCAGCGTGATATCATCTTCCAGAAAATCCGTTTCGAACGTTAACACATCCGGTCTGGTTGAAGCATGACGTTGATCGTCGGTCATAAAAGAACGAGGTGTGAAGGGAATACCTTCATTGGTAGATTTGTAAGGCACCGGCTTCTGTGGGTCACTCATATATTCAAACGTAGCCTCTGGATCGGCTGAAGCATTAATTAATAATTTGCCATTTTCAGCAAAACTCAGTTTCGTCGATGGGACTTGCGGGGGCCAAACGTCGAACTTTTGCCATTCCTTTATACCCGGATCGAATAGATAAGCTTTAGGAAGACTCATCGTGCCTTTATCTTTTAAGTAGTACTCAAAAAATGGTTTCTCAATTTCCTTCTGATAAAAAGTGGAGATGCTGTCGCCAAAATAGATGTGATTGATTTTTTGTACGCCTCTTTCACGCGACCAATCTCCATGACTCCATGGGCCCATAATTAAGATATTGTTCTTAGCCCTTCCATCCTTTTCTATCTGCTTAAATATATTTAACGGCCCATACAGATCTTCGGCATCATACCATCCTCCAACCGTCATTACGGCGTGATCAATCTCCTTCAAATGAGGCAGTATGCTTCGTTTCTGCCAGAATTCATCATAATTAGGATGCTCTACTAGCTGTTGCCAAAACTCATTATCCTCACCATAGTATTCTGCCACATTCTTTAACGGCCCCAACTTTAAATAGAAATCATAACCATTTTTATTATCTGAAGTAATCATATGTTCACCATACCAGGAAGTGGTCGTTAAGGTATCTTTCTGATACCCAAACACTGGCACTGCGCGTGTGTAACTCTGGAGATAGGCCCCTTGATGATGAAAGTCATCGAAAAAGAAATCAGCGATTGGGGCTTGTGGAGAAGACGCCACTAATGCCGGGTGAGCATCAGGAAGTGCCGCTGCAGTGTAGAATCCAGGGTACGATATTCCAAATTGGCCAACCTTACCGTTGTTATTCTTAACATTTTTCAAGAGCCATTCTATCGTATCGAAGGTATCGGAGCTCTCATCAATATCTTTTTTATTGCGCTTATTATTTCCAGGGATATTCGGACGCATATTATCGAAACTACCTTCGGACATATATCTTCCTCTTACATCTTGATATACAAAAATGTACTTATCACGCATCATGAATCGATTTGGTCCAAGGCTATTAGGATACTGGTCTTCACCATAGGGTCTAATACTATAACAGGTGCGTTTCATCACCATGGGATAGTCTTGCGACTGATCTTTAGGAGTATACACGATTGTAAAAAGCCTCACCCCATCACGCATAGGAATTTGATATTCCTGTTTTATATAATTCTCGCGAATAAAGATTGAATCTGCGTTTTGGGCAGTACTAAGGTTAGTAATAAGTAACCCAACAATTAAAACAATGAATCTAGACATAGAGGTTATTTTATTACAAAGTAAACCCCATAGGTTTTAACTCGGTGCAATATTTATACTAGTGGCGCTCAGGGTTAGGATAAATCATCCGTTACTAATTTATAAGTTGGGTCTTCCATAATATTCACATCGATAATAGCATCGGCATTTTGCAGTAGAAGCCTGCAGTCTTCACTTAAGTGCTTGAGATGCACCGTTTTGCCAATTTTAGAATACCGTTCAGTAAGTCGATTTAGAGCCTCGATTGCTGACATATCTACCACGCGGCTCTCGGCAAAATCGATAATAACCTCATCTGGATCTGACTTGATATCAAATTTTTCAGTAAACACGGTTATAGAACCGAAGAAAAGAGGCCCATAGATTTCGTAATGTTTAGCTCCGTTTTCATCGATATGCTTCCGCGCGCGAATACGCTTGGCATTATCCCAGGCAAACACTAGTGCAGCAATGATAACCCCGATAATTACGGCTAGCGCTAGATTGTGCAAAACTGCGGTAACTAAAGTTACGAGAACCATCACAAAAATGTCTGATTTAGGCATGCGCTTAAAAGTTTTTAAGCTTGCCCATTCGAAAGTACCAACAGCCACCATAATCATCAGTCCCGTTAAAGCTGCCATGGGCATCATTTCAATATAACCGGCACCGAACATGATAAATACCAGAAGCATTACAGAAGCAATTATACCAGATAGGCGCGCTCTCGCTCCCGAGGATATATTTATTAAACTTTGGCCGATCATAGCACAACCACCCATTCCAGAAAAGAAGCCAGAAATTATGTTGGCTGCCCCCTGGGCAACTGCTTCCTTATTGCCTCTACCGCGAGTACTTGTAATCTCATCAATTATATTTAGTGTAAGCAAGCTTTCAATTAAGCCAACCCCAGCCATGATTAAAGCATAAGGAAAAATAATCACAATACTTTCCCAGGTAAAGGGAACTGCAGGAATATGAAAGGGTGGAAAACCACCACGAATCGATGCGATATCTCCAACCGTTCTGGTATCAATTCCAAAAAATACCACAACACCAAATACTACTAGAATCGCTACCAAGGAAGCAGGTATTGCCTTTGTGATTTTAGGTAGTCCCCAAATGATGAGCATTGTTACGAGTACAAGAACGACTAAAGTGTACATTGCAGTTCCTGTAAGCCAGGCGCCAGAAGCATCCTTAAACTGATCGAGTTGTGACATAAAGATTATGATTGCCAACCCATTCACAAACCCAAAAATAACCGGTTGTGGAACAAGCCTCATAAGCTTGCCTAAACGTAAAAAACCAGCGCTCACTTGCAATATTCCTGCAAAAACAACAGTTGCGAAAATATACTCAACACCATGTGATGCGGCAAGGGTTACCAACACAATTGCCACTGCGCCGGTTGCCCCTGAAATCATTCCTGGTCTGCCACCTAGAATAGAGGTAACCAATCCCATAACAAAGGCCGCATAAAGCCCCGTAAGTGGCGAAAGACCTGCAATTAGAGCAAACGCCACTGCTTCTGGGATTAGTGCCATGGCAACGGTAAGCCCAGATAAGACCTCTGTTTTGTAATCTACTTTTTGTGAGAGATCGAAGAGATTAAAATATTTTTTCATAAGCAAAATCGGTCCTGCAAATAGCAATTTTACTTTTGCGAAGCCTTAACATTAGAAACAATCGATTTTATTGCGGTTGATCGATAAAGAGGGTGCAAAACTAGCCTTTTTTGTTACCAAGCGGAGATTTTTCGAAAATATTATACTATTTTAAACCTATGGATATAAGAGCCGAAATCCTCAAAGCTGACTTTAAGGAACGAGTGGTATATGTCGCTGAGGCGATCGGAGATAATCCTAAACGATTCGATGTATTAATCAAGTTATTTATGAGTTCCGACGCTCGAACTTGTCAGCGCGCGTCTTGGGTCCTCGGGCATTGTACGGATAATTATCCCGAAATGATAATCCCGTATTTGCCTGGACTGGTTAAAAACCTCTTCAACGCACCTGAAGATGCTGTGAAACGTAATACCATGCGCGCCATGCAAGAAATTGATATCCCAGAAGCGCTATGGGGGGAAACAATCGAAATAGCCTTTCAGTTTTTAATGGGTAATGAGGCAATTGCCATTAAAGTATTTGCGATGACTGTTTTATACAACCTTTGCATCAAAATTCCAGAAATACGGGAAGAGTTGCGTGTCGTAATCGAAGACCAACTCCCCTATGGATCGGCCGGCTTTCAAAACCGAGGTGGTAAAATTCTCGCCAAACTAGATAAGCTTAACAATTAGGCATTTACTGAACTGCGAGGCAGTATCACAGAAGTTTAAGATTGACCCCCATTTTAAACCATCTACCAGGCATAACAACGAGGTTCGTTTCCTGATAAGTAACATCGAAAACATTGGTAACATCCGCAAAAACACCAAGTCGATTTAATTGATAATTAATACGAGTGTCTAAAATAGAATAATCGTCAAGGTTTACTCTATCGTAATACCCGAACGATACTGTATGTGTGAGATTAGAGGTATAAGCTAAGTTTAGACCTATTCTTAATTGGTGTTTAAGATTTTCGAGGGCATAACGCGACTGGCCAGTTTCCGGTTCGTCGGCAGTAGCATTGATGTAGGTATAATTTAGTACTAAAGAGCTTAAAATAGCGTCTACATTTCCAAAAACACGATTCAAGTAAATAGTGGCGTTACCATCAAAGCCAAGCATTGAAAGCTTAAGTACATTAACGGGTTGCCAGGGATCGGTATCCACAGCTCTTGTCCAGTCGATCATATTATTTCCATCGCGATAAAAAACACTAGCTTGTGCACTGATATAGTTAGTCTTTATTGTTTTAAAACCAATTTCATAATTCCATGCGAATTCTGGCTCAAGATCGGGATTGCCAACATTAATCGGGTCTGTATAGTATAAATCAGTAAAGGTTGGCACTCTGTAAGTGTATCCTACATTTGCAAACATAGCTGCATGCTGTGTGAGATTCAAGCCTAAATCAATGCCTGGAAGCCAGTTAAATCCAAAGTCGGAATAGTTGTTGAGTTGAACACCTGGAGTAACACTTAACCTTTTTGCAAAAAACTCCATTCGATGCTCTAGAAAAAGGGTGCTAACAAAACGCTCACGAGACCCTAAATTATTACTCTCGAGTGTTACCTTATTAAGGTCAACGCCTATCCCCGTGGTTGCATTTGTAAAAGGGATCACCGTATTGGCCTCAAAACCGATGGTTTTATTAATGTGTACATTGCGGTAGAACTCAGGGTTATTGCGAATAAAGATATATTCATCATCGTTCTGACGATAATATAAACGCGTTTCCAGTGCTGCCTTGCCTATCGTATTCTTATAACTTATTGCAGCGAGGCCTGTCTGAATTGATTCATACTGGTCTTCAAAATCCGGGCTAGCATAAAAACCATTAGCACCAAAAGAGCGATCGGTATACCCCCCTAATAAATCGATCTTACCCTTCCCTAACTTTATTGTGCCGTTATAGAACCCGTTGAATATGGTATAGTCTGTGTTGTACTTATAGCCTCCGGATTGATCGAAGTTAATTGCTCCATAATGTGATTGATTCTCCGTAACAACTGCTCCCGAGGCTCTTGCTCCCCATAATGTAAAATCACCACCTTGTAACCCAATATTAAGGAACGACTTTTTAGGGCTTGCGGTAACCACATTGATAGCGCCGGAAAATGCATTTTGGCCGAATGTTCGAGCTCCAGGACCTTTTAGAACTTCGATTCGCTCTATATTTTGTAGATCCACAGGTAAGTTAAGCGAATGATGGCCAGTCTGTGGGTCGGAAATCTTAATGCCATTCACTAAAACCAGTGTTTGGTCAAATGTGCCGCCGCGAATTCCAATATCAGATTGAACGCCATTGGCTCCACGTGTTCTTACGTCTACCCCACTGGCAAATCGTAGAACATCAGCAACACTTACGGCGGGCTGCTTTTGAATAGTCTTTTGATCTAAAATAGTTATGCTCCTGCTTTGCTCAGCATACGGAAGTTGAATCCTGTTTTCAGCGATAACTATTTCATCGAGTGCAATTGTGGTTGTATCCTGAGTCTGCGCTTCTGCCAAAAACGGTAGAATCAGGCATAGTATTAGTATATGTTTTTTCATTTTGCGGTTGTTGTTTCAATATAAAGCGATTCATCTCAGTGATGACAGTAAGCAAGTTTATCAATAATCGCTCGCGTAAGATACTCTGCCGTCTCACTAGGGTAACGTTGGTAATATTGTATTAATATCGCCGATTGATGTACCATTGTTTGATAATCTACTTCGGGTAGCTTCTCAATGTCGTAGACTAGTTCATCGGGTAAGTTGATAAATGCTCCACCTGTTGTGTGCTTAATTAACCCCGACTCCAACTCAAATATTCTTGAATCTGCCGTGATATTGCCTTTTAATTCGTTATTACCATAAATGTGAACAGTGAAATAAGGTTTGCTCGTGACATTACCCATTTGATGAATCAAGGAGTGATTTACCTTGACTATTTCACGATTCACAAGGATTTCTTTGCGACTGACTTTAAATACATTATTCACTGTACTAAAAGTATGATGAAGCGTATTACCAAATACTTGCACAGCACCCCAAGCTGTATATCCATGATCATGGACAGCAGAAATATCTCCTGGATTCCATGACATCACCATAATTTCATAATTATCTGCTTCTACAGCCATTTTGCGACCGTAGCCATCCGAAGATGGATGATCAAAGTCTCCATAAGGGAGTAAGTCCTCTTCTTGGAGATTTGCAGTCTCTAAATATTGAGCTGCCTTGGCCATATTCATGTCCTTATCGCCATCAATCAGAGCTTTTAAGCGAATCATACCTGGAGTTGTATCTATCATTTTATTGGCGTGGTCTTGTATAAAAAGTCACCTCAATGGTCTATGCATTGCAAAAGTAAGGCAGGTGTTATGATTCTCCATAGTTTAATGGTTTAAAGAATGCTATCCGAGGATAAGCTGCATTATTGTTACATCCTGCCACTGGCCGTTTATATGCCCTATTTCTCTTTGAACACCCACTAATTCATAGCCCAGCCTCTTATTGTATTCTATACTTGCCGTATTAGATGAGAATATCTTAGCAACCAAATGATGATAATCAAGCTCTTTACACTTTTTGATTATCCATTTCTTAATTGCTGTGCCATAACCTTTACGTAGCTCGCTCGGCTTCAGGTAGATTGCCGTTTCACAGGCCTTGTCATAACCCGATCGGTCACTATACCGCTTAATAATACCCCAGCCTACCAAGCTATTATCTATTTTAAGAAGTACAATTAATTCACGGCTCGTAAAAGAATTAAACCAGTCCTCAATGTCATTTAATGATTTCAACGTCTGATCCATCGTGGACCCTCCTTTTAGAATATGCTCATTATACACTTCTCTGATTTGGGGTGCATCACGAATGGTCGCAATTTCAAATTTCATAATTACTCCTTTCTTAAGACTCTTCCCGGCAACTCATTATTAATAATGCCCTCTTCTATAATTTGTTTCCCATTTACCCAAAGATGTACTACGCCATCAGACAATTGCATAGGATTAGTATAGGTAGCGTTCGGTTTGATCTTATTAAAATCGAAGAGAACTAAATCAGCGAAGTTGCCTGACTTTATTTGACCTCTTCCTTTGATCTTAAAATAGGATGCCGGTAAAGAGGTTATTTTTCGAATTGCTTCGGGCAAACTTATTAGCTTCTTAAGCTTTACATAATCATAGATAAACTGAGTAAAAGCTCCATAGGAACGAGGATGCGGAACGCCAATCCTTTTGGGTGCATTAATAGGATGAGACCAGGAATCGGTACAAATCATGGCATTAGGCCATATTATTGCTGTATCCATATCTTTTTCATCAATACAGAAATATACAATCCAAACCTCCGTGTCACGTCCAAGAATTTCAATGAGTGTTCTTGGTTCGCTCCAGCCTTCCAGCAATGCAATTTCTTGAATATTCTTACCTTCCCAAGCAGGGTGCTCGTTCGAGATAAATAGCATATTGCCTAGGTTATAACCTTTTTCCAAGATATAGCTTGCCACCTCCTGTTCAACCTGAGGCTGTTTTAATCGTATCGGTAAGTTCTCAATTCCATCTTCCAGGTACTTTTTAGGAATAAATGCTCTCAATTTGGTAGAAACAGCGGTGTAAGGGTAAACATCTATTTTGGCTACGACATCGTGATTTTCATTATACTTCTCTAACCGCTTTATAACCTGCGGTATTTTACCAAAATTCTGAACTTCAGCTGATTTTAAATGTGAGACCAGCACATTGATATTAGCCTCTTCGCCAATGGTTAACGTTTCTTCGATTGCTTCCTCAAGCTTGTCTCGCTCATCACGCATATGGCTAGCGTAAATACCATCCGATGCCGCTGCAATCTTTGCAAGATCAACTATTTCCGATGTATCAGCAAAGCAACCTGGCGCATATATCAATCCAGTAGATAGCCCAATGGCTCCATCTTCCATAGATTTTTTCATGGCTTCTTGCATTGCCTGCTGCTCTTGATTAGTTGCATTATTCCAATCAGCAACCTGTCCTGCCCTTAAGGTACTATGTCCGGTAAGCGATGCTACATTAAACTGAATACCAATTTTTTCCAATTCGGCGTAATACTCACCTAATGTTCGCCAGTTAAAATCGAACCCGAGATCAGTCGCTAAATCTTGCATAGTCTCAACGAGTAGCGGGCCTATTGGTCCTGGAGATGTACCGCAATTACCAAAAATTTCAGTGGTTACGCCTTGATAAAGCTTGTGATCTGCGGCGTGAGGATAGAAAAAACCAAAACCTGTGGAAGCATGGGTGTCTATAAAGCCTGGAGTTAGGATCAGCCCTTTACCATCGATTCTATTTCGAGCGGCTGTTTTGTTCGTTTTTAATAGCTCAATTTTATCACCACGAATACCAACAGAGCCCTGGTATGGTTCATCTCCAGAGCCATCAATAATGGTCGCATTCTCTATAATATAATCTAGCAGGCTCATTAAACTTTGAGTGATTTTTCCCGAATGGTCAATGAACTGAGGGTTTCTTGATCCACATCTATGTTATTAAAATAATGTTTATCAACAAAACCACTATCCATAGAAATTGGATTCTTAATCAGGTCAACCTCAAAATAACGACTTGATGGACTTAAATCATGCGCTTTGGCGTCTGGCAACATCGCAGCAAATTGCAAGTTTTGTGCTCGACCTATACCCGTTTCGAACATCCCACCAATCCATGCCTTTATGCCATGATCGTAACAATAATTTATCATTTTAAGGGTGTTCCATAACCCTCCAACTCTACCTGGTTTAATATTTAGTTCGTCAAACTGCAGATGATTACTAACTAAATCGCCATAAGATTCAACCTCTTCATCCAGGCACACCCTAAACTGCTTATATTTCATCAGATATTCCTGCATCATATATAATTCACCTGCTGGGAAAGGCTGCTCAATGATATAATCTAATGCTGCATAGTCGTTGAGTAGCTCGAAATCTCCTTGCTTAAATGACCCGTTTGCATCTAGCGATACATTATTATGCGCTATTGCACCCAGCTCATTAAGTATTGTCGGATCATTATAAGAACTACTTATTTTAAATTTGATGCGCTGATAATCAAGTGATGATATTTCTTCAACTTTCTCACGCAACGATTCAGCGTTTTCGAATAGGCCCAGCGAGATTCCTACGGGCACTTTGTCAATTTGCTTAAACCCGGCAGCTTCCAGAATGCCAATACCAGTACTTCTACGAATGGCGTCGTTTGCAGCCGACTCAATTGCCGCTTTTGTGAAACTCCATCCTTTAATTTTCCCAAGCTGCTCTAATAAGCCTTGATATGATTCCACTTTTTCTAATAATGGAAAAATAAAGTTTTCAATTACTTGTTCTGCTCCATCGACGAATTCATGCGAATAGAATGGATCTGGACGACAAGAGCATTCCCCGTAACCAATTGCACCAGAATGATCAATCCATTTAACGATAAGCGCACGTCGTGATTTTCGTATGCCAATTGCGGATGTAAAACTTTCTTTCTGCGGAATATCAACCAGGATTACCTCAAGCCTAGACAGCTTGAGCGCATTTTGAAGAAATTGGTTAAGTTTTGTGGTATTCATTTTATCCACAATACAGTTTATTTCTTTTCAATAGGTTCAGAACCTACCTCGCGATAATTAAATAGGCCTTTCTCTTTGATTTCAGATGCTACTTTATGCGGCACCATTTTTTCCCAACCAGACTGGCAGTTATGTATCATATCCAACACATTATTGGAAATAATGTGCAGGTTGTGCGCCTCAACATTTTCTACAGCTTCGAGTTTATCATTTGCCACCAAATAATTAAGCAAGCTACGTTGATGCTCAGGCAATTTGAAATTATTGAGTCCTACTACTTCGTCTGAGCCCTCTTTGAGTGTTGGGTAAACATAAAACTTCACGTTTCGACCAAAGAGTATACCAAATGCCTCAAGAATGCCTCCTTTTAGGTGCTGGTAATACTTTTCTTCAAAAACACTCTGAAGGTTATTTAATCCTAAGATCAAAGCAATCTTATGATCGTTGTTAAGTCTCGTAAGATGACGTACCAAACGATAATACTCGGTATAGTTCGAAATCATCACATTTTGGCCAAGAGAACATAGTAGATCTACCCTGTGGAGAAAATCCTGTTCATCAATTATTCCATCGCCTTGCAAATCGCTTAATGTGAGCTCCGTAAGAACAACGATGTTTTCTTTATGAACATCGGGGTCCTTCTTGAACATTTTTAATCCCGCAAAGAGCATGTCTACATTTACATGGGTAACAGGCCTAAATCTACCTCTTAGAATAATAGCATTCTTCTTATACAGGGCTTCCGTTGGTTGTAAAACATCTCCCGTATTGCTAAACATAGCAAGATGAGTCATCCCATTTTTAACCAACTTCAAACTCATTAAGCGATTATCGACATGAGCGAAATCCGGGCCTTCCAGCCTGAACATATCAACCTCGACTCGGCCCTTCCACATATTGTCGACCAATGAAGTTAAAATGTCTTCAGGGTCATTGAAATAAATACAGCCGTACATAAGGTTAACCCCAATTATGCCAATTACTTCCTGCTGCCATTGCGGATCGCGATCTTTAAGAATAACATGGATAACACATTGATTGTACGCAGACTCTGGCCGTAATTGAAATCGGAAACCAATCCAGCCATGGCCACGATTGGTTCGCTCAAAATTTATCGTTTCTACGGTATTTGCAAAGGCAAAAAAAGCAGTAGAACTCTCTCGTTCACGCAATCTTGTTTCCAGCAGATTATACTCTCGATCGAGCATACGTAATAGTCTTTCCTCGCATACATACCTGCCCACCTTACCATAAATGGCATCACTAAATGTCATGTCATATGCCGACATTGTCTTGGCTATGGTTCCAGACGCACCGCCTGCCTTGAAAAAGTTGGCAGCAACCTCCTGGCCAGCACCAATCTCGGCAAAAGATCCATAAAGGGAACGATCGAGATTAATTCTTAATGCCTTTTCCTTAACTGTTAGTTTTCTTTCTTCTAGCATAATCTTATACAGACAAATTTAAGTGATTTAGATCTTTGAAGTGTGGTTCGAATATTAAAATTAAATCTTTATTTCGTTTAATTTGTTTGATTTTGAATTGAGATTTTATCTTTATCACGAGATTGTTTATCTTACAATTCCTAAACCAAAAACTTAACTATGGATGTACTTGATTTTATAACCATTCTTATCGTTCTGGCAGCCTTTTTTCTGTTAATGAACGTAAAATTTTTAAAGCTTCCTTCTACTATTGGCTTGATGATAATGGCCTTGTCCTTATCGTTGTTTATCATCTTTGGAGAAGTAATCTTTAGTACCTTAAAAGATATGGCTACCAGCCTGATGACCAAATACGACTTCTCCGAAGTGCTATTTCAGGTCATGCTTAGTTTCTTACTCTTTGCGGGAGCCCTTGAGATGAATTTGGCAAAACTCGGTGAGGAGAAATGGATGATTCTTATTCTGGCCACGGTTGGTGTAGTTATATCAACTTTTGTTGTAGGCACTGCTATGTTCTACATACTACCTTTTGTTACAGGAGATTTACATATAAGCTATATGTATTGTATGTTGTTTGGGGCATTAATCTCCCCTACAGACCCTATCGCTGTATTGGCGATGATTAAAAAGTCGCATGTTTCTAAAAACTTAGAATCACAAATAGGTGGTGAATCTCTTTTTAATGATGGTATCGGTGTAGTTGTTTTCTTAACAATTCTAAGCTTAATTGTACCTTCTGAACATGGCGCTACCAGCGCCGGCGGAGTAGCCTTATTATTCGGTCAGGAAGTGCTTGGTGGCGTAGGTCTTGGAGCGCTCTTCGGATATCTAGGCTTAAAACTTCTTCAGTTAATAGATAATGAGCATACTGAGATCGAAGTATTAGTGACTTTATCTATGGTATTAGGTGGCGCAAGCATCGCATCTTACCTGCATTTTTCAGGTCCTTTGGCCATGGTTGTAATGGGTCTATTTGTTGGAAACCAAGGTAGAAGTAGTGAACTATCGGAGGCTGCAGGTGAATATGTTTACAAATTCTGGCATCTAATGGATGAGGCCATGAACGCAATACTCTTTATTCTTATCGGTATGCAAATCATCGTAATCCAATGGAAAATCGACTATATCCTGGCTGCTGTTCTTGCTATTGTAGTTGTACTAACTGCTCGCTTTCTTGGTGTTGGAATTCCAGTGAGTTTTTATCGATTAAAGGCCAAGGTGCCAAAATATACGGTAAGAATCCTAACATGGAGTGGGCTTCGTGGTGGAATCTCCGTAGCGCTGGCTCTTTCTTTATATCAGAATGTTAAAAATGGTACCATGATCGACACAACAGTTGACCTTATTACGGTAATGACCTATTGCGTTGTGCTTTTCTCAATCGTAGTTCAAGGATTAACCGTTAAAACTCTTTTCCAAAAAGCCGCTGGTAACCTACCAAAAGAAGAACAGGAAGAAACCCATTAATCAAATCACTTATTCAGTGGTCAGGTGGTAAGAATTCTTACCACCTGATTAATTCTCTTTTGAATAGTCATATATTGTCCATATTTTGGGCATCCTAAAAAACAACGCATAGATTTTATGGCAGCAAGAGGGGCATTTTCAAGTCGGATTGGGTTTATAGCTGCCGCAGCAGGTTCTGCTGTGGGCTTGGGTAATATTTGGATGTTTCCATTTGAGGTTGGCCAAGGTGGTGGGGCCGCATTCGTTGCTATTTATCTATTCTTTGCTTTTGTACTCTGCTTTCCTGTTATGGTCGCTGAAATAGCGATGGGTAGAAGCACTCAAAAAAATATTGTTGGAGCCTACAGCAAGCTCGGTTCAAAAGGATGGGGCCGAGTTGGGTTTTTAGGTGTAATTGCCGGCGTACTCATCTTGTCGTTCTATAATATTGTAGCAGGTTGGACATTCGGCTATTTTATTGAAATTGCCATGGGCCGTTTTGAAATTGGTAAAAACTTCGGAGTCTTTACCAAAGACATTCTAAAAGTTGGTAGCTATGCCCTTTTCTTCATGATTACTACCGCCTATATTGTATCTCATGGAATTTCCGCAGGCATAGAAAAAACATCAAAAATACTGATGCCTACCCTTATTGTAATGATGGTATTTCTGGTGATTTATGCCCTAACCTTACCGAATGCGATGGAAGGGTTAAAATTCTATATGCTCCCAGACTTTTCGGCCATCACACCGAAGGTGGTTTATGGAGCTATGGGACAAGCCTTCTTCTCTTTATCACTTGGAGTTGGTGGTTTGCTTACATATGGTAGTTATTTAAGCAAGAAGGAGAATATCGTTACATCAGCTGCATTTATCACTCTTGCTGATGTAGGTGTAGCTCTACTCGCTGGCCTCATGATGTTTCCATTTGTTTTTTATCAGAATCTCGAGCCTTCTGGCGGACCAGGCCTGATTTTCGTAACATTACCGGGAATATTTCAGACCTTAGGTCCAAATCTAGGTGTTCTAATTGGGTGTACATTTTTCTTGCTACTATCCTTTGCAGCTTTAACATCAACGGTTTCTATACTTGAAATCCCTGTGGCTTATACCGTAGATGAATTTAAGATTAAACGTAAAACCGCCGTTTGGCTGGTTTCGTCAATTATTTTTCTTATCGGCATTCCATCACTTTTATCAAGTGGCGCCTCTTCGTTCTTTACCAACTTCATCACCTATTTTAATTCGGAAACACCAACCGATTTCATGACTTTCGTTGGCGATATTGCATCGAATACCATTATGCCTATTGGTGGGTTTACCGTGGTAATTATGGCAGCATATGTCTGGAAGAAGAAGAACTTTCATAAGGAAGTAGCCATTGGGTTTCCTGGATATAATGATTCCTTCATCAAAAAGTATATCGATTTTATTATATCCTATCTCGCCCCAGTGCTTCTTTTTGTAATTTTTATCATCACTGTTTTAGATATGTATTTCGGTATCACCTTCTTCTAGCAGACTAAAAGAGCAAAGGTTACCACACATATAAAAGGGCGTCTTAATCAGGGCATGCTGTATTAGTTTTGAGATCTAATTAATACATACACTATGCTCTTCAAATTATCTAAAACACTCTTAACAGCCCTAGTTCTTTTGGCTGCATCATCGGTTTCTTTCGGACAAGAAATTGATATGTCATTATTTAAAAACATGATGCCTAGAAATATTGGGCCTGCCGGAATGAGCGGCAGAATCACTACCATTGATGTGGTACTAGATAACCCGCAGATTATTTATGCCGGTAGCGCCTCAGGCGGTCTTTGGAAATCTGAAAGCGGCGGAATTAATTGGCAACCTATTTTCGATAGTGTAGCCGTACAGTCAATTGGTGCAGTGGCAATCGACCAGAAGAACCCGGATGTAATATGGGTAGGCACAGGAGAAGGCAACCCAAGAAACAGTGTTACTGGTGGCTATGGCCTTTATAGAAGCCTAGATGCCGGACGAACCTGGAAGCTCATGGGCCTTCAAGCTACCCGAAATATTCATCGCATTATTGTAGATAAGGATAATTCGAATACAATTTATGTCGGTGCTATTGGGTCATCCTGGGGGGAACATAGTGAAAGAGGCGTTTATAAATCCACAGATGGTGGTAATAGCTGGAATAAAATATTATTTGTCGACAATAAAACTGGTCTGGCCGATTTAATCGTAGACCCCAAAAACCCTAATAAACTTATTGCCGCTATGTGGGAGCATAAACGTTGGCCTTGGACCTTCAAATCGGGTGGACCTGGATCAGGATTATATATCACCGTAGACGGTGGTGCTAATTGGAAAAAAATATCGGCAGATGATGGTTTACCTAAGGGTGATTTAGGCCGTATTGGTCTTGCGATGTCGAATAGTAATCCGAAACGAGTATATGCGCTTGTAGAAGCTAAAAAGAATGGCTTTTACAGGTCTGATGATGGTGGGTACTCTTGGAAACTTGTTAATAGCAAACTAAATGAGATTGGTAACCGCCCATTTTATTACTCCGATCTTGCTGTGGACCCTGTAAATGAAAATAGAGTGTATAGTGTCTATACCTACATTAATATTAGCGAAGATGCAGGGAAATCATTTACACAATGGGCCCGCTCCTACGGTAGCGCCAATGGAATCCATCCTGACCACCATGCCTTTTGGGTCCACCCTACCGATCCAAACTTTATAATTGAAGGAAATGACGGTGGACTAAATATCACCCGTGATAGAGGCGCCAACTGGCGATTTGCCGAAAATATACCTGTTGCTCAATTCTATCATATTAATGTAGATAATGAGGTTCCGTATAATGTTTATGGTGGCTTACAAGATAATGGCTCATGGGTTGGACCAGCCTATGTATTTAAGTCGGGAGGAATAAGAAATTCATACTGGCAAGAAGTAATGTTTGGCGATGGTTTCGACGTGGTGCCTGATCCGGAAGATGCCACCAAAGGTTATGGGATGTCACAACAAGGCAATGTTGGTTATTATGACATTAAAACCGGTCATGTGGAGTTTATTAAACCAACTCATCCCGACCCAGATCAACGCTTGAGGTTCAACTGGAATTCAGCCATTGCACTTGATCCATTTGAAAATGGCACAATATATTTTGGTTCCCAGTTTGTTCATAAGAGTACGAACAAAGGCAATTCATGGGAAATCATTTCACCTGACCTTACAACCAACGATCCAGAAAAGCAAAAGCAACATGAAAGTGGCGGGCTCACCATGGACGCCACCGGAGCAGAGAATCATACAACCATACTTGCCATAGAACCAAGCCCACTCGAAAAAAATCTACTTTGGGTAGGAACCGATGATGGACAAGTTCATATAACCAGAGATGGTGGGCAGAATTGGTCGAATTTAACGGCTAAACTTCCCGGACTTCCTTCGGGTGCATGGGTACCACAAATACGAGCATCTAAGTTCAGTGCTGGTGAAGCCTATGTAATCGTTAATAATTATCGAAATTTTGATTTCAAACCATATTTATATCGTACCCGAGACTATGGTCAAACTTGGCAACAACTGTTAAACCAGCCAGTTACTTTTGGCTACACGTTATCCTTGGCACAAGACCCTGTAGAGAAAAAATTACTTTTCTTGGGTACGGAGCATGGGTTATATGTTAGTATTAACGAAGGGGCTAGCTGGACCAAGTGGACGAATGGTTATCCTTCGGTATCAACAATGGACCTTGCAATCCATCCAAGAGAGCATGATTTGGTAATGGGCACCTTTGGGCGTTCTGTGTGGGTACTTGACGACATCCGACCTTTGCGTGAGCTTGCCGCAAAAGGCATCAGTAAACTCGAGCAAAGTATTACAGTTTACCCTGCGCCAGATGCATATATGGCTGCAAATCAGCAGGCATCGGGAACAAGATTTGCCGGAGATGCCATTTATCTAGGAGAGAATAGAAACCGAGGTGCGATGATATCCTACTCTGTTCATCGAGCCGATGTAGAAGCTAAAAAGGAAACAGTAACAGCTGCAATATCTAAGAAAAAGAAGAAGAAAGGAACTGTTGAACCTAAAGCTGTTACAGATGATAAATCTGAAGTTGCTAAAAATGACACCATCTTTATATCAGTTTATAATGATAAGGGTGAACTAATTAGAAGCTTGACCCGCAAGTACAAAGAAGATGGAATACAGCGCATGTACTGGTATATGGATGAAAAAGGGATTGCTCGTCCGTCGAAAAGGGAGCCGCGGAAAAATGCACCTGAACCAGGTGGTGTTACGGTTCTACCTGGCTCCTATAAGATCGTAATGCAGTTTGATGATGTAAAAGACAGTACCACGCTTAATGTTATCTTTGATCCAAGGCTTGATGTTTCAATGGATATTCTAAAAGCTCAATATGCATACGCGAAAAATATTGAAGCAGATCTTAAAGTAGCTTCAGATGCGGTAGCACAACTTCGTGAATCTAATAAAATCGCAACGGAACTTAGTAAAAAACTAAAGGATCGTGAAGGGGCTGCTTACGACTCTCTTGCTAAATCAACCAAAGCCATTACTAAAGAGATCAAAGATTTAATGGCAAAAGTATTTGGAGCTGAAAGTGACAAGCAGGGTATTGTCCGAGATCCCAACCCGACAGTACTCTCTTACTATTACGCTGCAGGTCGTTATGCGGGCTCTTCCTTGCAAAAGCCGGGCCCGACAGAACAACGATTATTGGAACAAGGTAAGAGCAAACTAAAGCCATGGTTAGAGTCTGTTAATACGTTTTATGCAGAGAAATGGTCTAAGTACCAGGAGGAAGTTAAGGGTGTAGATCTAAGTCCTTTTAAAGAGGTAAATAGTTTTAATCTTAACTGATTTAATAGTAAACCATAGAAAAATAGCCATTAGATAACCTAGTGGCTATTTTTTTGTTATTTTTAAACTGAAACCTCCAAGGAAGATGAAAAAACCTGCTTATTTATTGGTTTACCTAATACCAATAACTGTATTGGTTTCTTTTCAATTAAGTGGTGTGTTCTCCTTGCTCCCGCTCTTTATATTTTTTGGTCTGGTCCCTTTGCTTGAGATGTTCCTCAAACCCAATCATTCGAACCTAGATATTACCATTGATCGAGGAAAAAGCAGATATTTCGATTGGATACTCTATTTAGCCGTTCCGGTACAAGTAGCCGTACTAATATACTTCTTGAATTATATGGCTACCGGTACTTTTACAGCAATCGAGTATATTGGCCACACGTTTTCCATGGGCATTATGTGCGGGGTATTTGGTATTAATATAGCACATGAGCTTGGGCATAGAAGTAAGCGAGGAGAGCGGCTCTTGGCGGAAATAATGCTTCTCACCTCTTTAGAAATGCACTTTATACCCTATCATAACCAAGGGCATCATTATAATGTAGCAACACCCAACGATCCGGCAACGGCAAGGAAGGGTGAATCTGTTTTTGTGTTTTGGTTTAGATCTCAGATTGGTAGTTATTTCGAAGCTTGGCAACTCGAGGATAAGCGTATCCTTAAGAAGGATGCAAGAAAATCATTGCTGAAGAATCGCGTATTTCAGTATACCGTAATCCAATATTCCCTCCTCTTTGTTATTTATTTTCTTTTAGGACTCACCGCATTATTATGTTTTATAGGGGCAGCCATTATTGGAATCCTCTTGCTTGAAACAGTTAATTATATTGAGCATTATGGCTTACGCAGAGAGCAGAATGAAAGAGGCCGGTACGAACGCGTGAAACCCTGGCATTCATGGAATTCGGACCACCCACTGGGTAGGGCAATGCTTTTTGAGTTGTCGCGACACTCCGATCATCATTATAAAGCCAGTAAGAAATATCAGATTCTGGAATCCCATCCTGATAACCCGCAAATGCCTACCGGTTATCCTGGCATGATGCTGCTTTCAACCATCCCACCGTTGTGGTTTAAGGTGATGAATAAGCGGTTGTGAATTATATTTACCTTTCCTGATAATTTGATGCTTCAATTTCAGATTATAGAATGTTATCTCGATAGGAAATGCGACACATAACAATTTTTCTTCTGTTATTTTTTGATAGCTTGGGTGTATTCTGTCAAGCTCCTAAAATTGATCATATAATTTCGCTAATCCCATATGATCAATATCGCTCACTGCAAGAAAATTTAAGGGAGGATGGCTTCACTATAAAAGAAGGTAGTCAACACAAAAATGGATTACTCAATGCTCACGTTAAGTTTGCGAATGGTTCATCTATTGAATTAATGACAATTAATGGAATACCCAATGATGACATTAGTGAAGAATATTTAAAACTAATGGCTATAAAACCAACCGGTGTATACATTGCCCTCGGTGGATTTAACAAAGAATTTATTGTAAAATCGCTCATCTCCATGGAAGTAGATTTTATGGAAAAAACGACAAGCGGGTGGCATTATATTACCCTCGAAAACGAAACCTTATTAGGAGCATTCTTCTTTATAGAAATGACTACTAATGATGAATATGATTCTACCTATCACGTGCATCCTAATAATGCCAATAAAATTCAATCAGTGTACATAGAAGGAAATGCGGTCAGCCATAAGTTTCTAACCAATATCGGATTGAAAAAATTGAAAATATGGAATGATCCCCACTTAGGAAATTGCACTGCATATGCGACCGATACTGGTTCAATCGTAATTGTTGATCGAGATGGGAGTAAATCAACCAGACCAAAAATTATTAAGGTTGACATTGCCAATAAAGATGGTGATCTATTCTATTCCTGGCGATTCTGAAAGATTAAAATACTTTACTCCGCCTTATTAAAGCTATTTATAAGTATTTGAATGGCGGCAGAAATGACAATTACCATGATGGCTCCTATTGGGTTAAACCAAAGATATGTCAGGTCAATCTCACCATTACGACTCATAAAATATAATGCGATGATGACTATTTCGGAGATCACTGTTGCGATAAATACCGCATTTGCTTTAACAAATTTTAAGATAAATGCCACCATGAAAATACCCAGTATTGGGCCGTAAAAAACAGAGCCCAAAATATTAACTGCTTGGATGAGATTATCTAGCTGAGAGGCAAAAAAAGCAAATAACAAAGCTATTACACCCCAAAAGACAGTGAACACTCTGGACATAAATAGGTTCTGCTTATCTGTATCAGACTTTCTTACCATTCTGGTATAAAAGTCTACCGTAGTTGTCGAGGCCAAAGCATTGAGCTCCGATGAGGTAGAACTCATGGCTGCGGAAAAGATTACAGCAATAAGTAATCCAATCAAACCGTGAGGCAAATACTTCATTACAAATGAGATAAAGATGTAATCTGAGTCCTTCTCGTAAATATCGGGATCAACCTTTTGAAGAATTTCGGTTACCGTAGCCTCAATTTCTTGTTGGTCCTCATTAAGTAAATTGGCTTGTGTGGTAAGTGACTCTATCCTGGCTGTATTACCATTGTTTTCTGCAATAAGCAGCTCTTCAATCACTGCTCGCTTCGCTTTAAAAACCTCTTGGTGTTCATCTTCCAACTGATGTATCTCTTCCGCATATTCACTTTCATAGCCTTTCGTAAGTCCCGCCTGGTTAAAGAAAACGGGCGGAGCAGTAAATTGATAGAAAACAAATACCATTACTCCTACCAACAAGATAGAATATTGCATGGGTATCTTAAAAACACCGTTAAAAAGCAACCCCGCTCTTATTTCTGATACTGATTTCCCAGAAAGGTAGCGCTGTACTTGCGATTGATCAGTACCAAAGTAGGCTAGAAAAAGGAAAACGGCGGCTGTTAATCCACTCCATACATTATAGCGACTAGAGGGATCAAATTCCAGGTCGATGGCATCCATCTTGCCCATCTTATCGGCCACCATTAGTGCTTTGCTAAAAGAAACATTATCTGGAAGAAGGCTTACTAAGACTAAAAAGGCAACAAACATACCCGCCATTATCACAAACATCTGTTGCTTTTGAGTTTCGGCGACAGCCTTGGTACCGCCAGATACCGTATAAATAATGACTAAAACTCCTATTCCAAGAATAGTAAGATTAATATCCCAGTTAAGTATCGAGCTTAATATGATTGCGGGTGCATAAATGGTAATACCTGCCGCCAATCCTCGAGACACTAAGAAAAGAAAGGCAGCCAAGGCACGAGATTTTAAGTCAAAGCGATTCTCTAAAAACTCATAGGCAGTATACACCTTCATTTTATGATATAAAGGCACAACCCATATTGCTATTATTACCATTGCAATCGGCATACCGAAGTAAAATTGCACGAACCCCATGCCATCTTCATAGCCCTGACCCGGTGTAGATAAGAACGTTATGGCACTGGCCTGCGTAGCCATCACGGAGAGGCCAATCGTACCCCATTTCATGCTATTATCACCAAGCAAATACCCTTCTAATCCTTTACTGCCCTTGGTTTTCCAGATACCATAGACCACAATAGAAATCATGGTACCAAAGAGAACTATTAAATCGAGCGTATTCATGAGTGGCTAGTTGAGTGGTTTTGCGGTTTGTTAGTACAAAGGTTGGTTTATTTACTGGTTAAATAGTAAGGTAGTTAGCGTTTAGACTTACTCTTCTTCTTTGATTTCTCAAGTTTACCAGGTTTCGAATCAACCGAGGCGCTTAGTGATAAGATGTTCGAAAATAGCCGATAAGCCCCTGGCACTCCTGCAGGCAGCTCTCTAAACCATGAAAGCCCGGTGTAAACATAATAACCTTCACCCACTGGCGCTATTATTAAACTACCATTTTTGGGTTCTTCATCTTCATCATTGGCAGAGAGAATAGCTTCAAATTTTGGATCCCAGGAGTTTGGAAAATATAACCCGCGTTCCTGTACCCATCCTTCAAAATCTTCTAAGGTTATCTTGTTAGGCGTGTTCAACACTTTATGATCAGGTTTTAGGAAGCGAATCTCAGCGGTCTCTTCGGCAACCCGGCTATCCGCTGACCTACCCGTAAAACTAATCTTATAGGGTGCAAAATCCTGCCATTCCAATCGTCTTGTGGTATTATACTGCATTATAACAGTACCCCCTTTTTCCATGTAATTTTCCAAAACAGGCTTTTTCGAACTAATCCAATCTAGGGTATTAGCAGCACGGACGCCAAAAACAACAGCATCTAGTTGGCTAAGATTAGAATTTGTGATGTCGGATTCACCCATTAGCAACACCTTTATACCCATTTGCTCGAGACCTTCCGGCACATTATCACCTGCTCCCATAATGTAGCCAACGGTTTGCGCCATATTTGCAATTTTGAGGTTTTCAGCTCTACTAACCGATTGTGGTAACATAATTTGGTAAGGTATGTGCCGGTATTGAATTTCCTGTTTTGCCCTACTGAAATCCGTGCCCGCAACGTTTATTGTCGCACGAATATGTCCAGATCTATTGTCAGTTGGGGTTACATTAAATTGAAACACTTGAGTGCCACCTTTATTACTTATGTTCGCCTGAGCTGATTCAGGAACGGAAGACCAGCCTTCAGGAAGATTAAGACGAACCTCCCCTCTTAAGTCATCCGTGGCAGATTCTACCATAACTTCAATATCCTTCGATTCTCCGTTCGTGAAAATGTAGACTGGGTTTGATAAATTAACGAAAGCAGGCGGAACAATAGTAACCGGCCGGTGCATTTCGCCATTAACCCGATCATTCCAACGATAAATCAACGGAATTTCCCGCTCAATTGTCAAGCCATTTAGCTTTAGAGAAACTCTGGCATTAAATGGAGCAACATTTTCAGGCGTACCAATTTTTTTAAGATCATCAACCCGATACATCCCCAGACTTGCTTCTTTTTCTAACCAGTAAGGGCCAGAGTAGGGCGTGTTCTTATCAACATTAATGACACCTTTTAATTGAAATCGATGATTATTGTTTAGAGCGGTTGTCATAGACGAGTCAACCCCAGGATATGCCAATTCAATCAATTGCCAATCTATGGGCGAGCGATTAACTACCTCAAGTGTAAAATCAAGCTGACTACCAGGCACCACAGCGTATTCTCCAGACCATGCCGCAAGGTACAAACCACTACAATCCATAATCAGACCTTCAACTTCTGCAAGCTTGCGTTGTCGCCAGAACTCATCACTTATTAGTGCGATACTCTTGTGAAGCTCGAGTAATGCGGGCACCGAAAGATGCGGTTTCTGATGATCAAAGTCCGCTATGATTGCATTGACCCTAGTTTCTATTTCTGGGGCTTCTACCCTATTCCAGCTAATGTCTATGCCATCAAAAATTGATTCAGCAGCAGGTTCCCCCTTTACCATAGTAAGGTATTCAATCGATGATCCACGCGAGCCTGTACTTCCAAAACCCTGGCTCTTGTGCATCGTTCTGCTGCGCGCAGCCATCTCAGAATAGGATTCTCCGAGCAAGCTATTATATGCACCGATATCAACCTTTACTGCTTTTTCCAGTTTTTCAACATCTCGGTTCATCCAACGACCGCTATTAAACATCAACCTTTTAGGTTGCCAGGGTTTTACGTGCTTGAGCTGTTCTGGGTAAGCAGTGCTTCCCGCGACATCAAAAGCCTCTGCTGAGATGATTGCCGACGTGGTATGATGACCATGACCGGCACGGCTATCGGGGGGGAAGCGATTAATAACTACATCAGGTCGGAATTTACGAATGGCCCAGACGGCATCATGTAAAACCTGATCCTTATCCCATATTTTTAATGTTTCCTTCGGGGTTTTCGAATAGCCAAAGTCATTGGCGCGAGAAAAAAATTGCCGACTACCATCTACACGTCGCGCTGCAAGCAATTCCTGAGTGCGAATTAGACCGAGGCCTTCACGCATCTCGGGACCTATAAGATTCTGACCGCCGTCACCTCTTGTAAGACCGAGATAAGCAGTATACACCAGTTCACCCTGTGATAGATACCCAATTAAGCGGGTATTTTCGTCATCTGGATGAGCTGCAAAATATAATGCAGAACCGAGAACATTCAACTTATTAAGTTTAAGGAGTATTTCAGATGATGATGGCTGCTCCTGTTGGGCAAACCCACCACTAGAAATTAGAAATACTGCTAAACCAACAACTACTTTCTTCACAAACTCCATAGGTTCTTATTTAACCAATAATTATGCTAAACTGTTGCTAATTATTGATAAAACTTATGAGTTGTTGTAACAGAGGTTAATTTTTCTTGTCAGCGGAAAGAATAAATTATCAATAAGGCCAACCTTCTACATCAACAAAATCTGCAAAGACAGGATAAGCGAACAAATCGCGAGCGACAAATGTAATTGTAAGCTTACCATTGGCAATTCTTCCTGTCCCTTCTACCTCATACCCATCGACAGATTGTAGGGGAATAGTAATTTTATTTGCATTCACAAGACCAAAAACTTCTAAGTCTGCACCGTAAAAATTAGTGATCCTTACTTCATCACTGTTGCAGCAGGACTTTTCAATCCTAATCCGATAAGTAAAAAGTCTATCTGTCGTATTACTATACTCCTCAACTTTATAGCTTCCAACAAATTGATCACGATCGTCCCATCCATCGTTTGGTCCTTCAAAAAGATATATCTCACAACTGGCTAAGAAAATCAGGCTGGCGAATAGTAATGTCCTTTTCATGATCTTACATTTTTGGTTATATCCCTAATTATGCAAAATGAGTGCCAGAAACATAAAATACTAATTATCTGGCAATTACGATCATCAATCAGGTTGTTAGTTACTTAATGGGGTTGTTAAGCAGTGTAGAATCATAAAAGACCTCTTCTTTCTTATGAAGAATTATAAAGAGCTGGAAAACACGCGTCATTAATAAAACAATTATGACGGTTAGTCGATATTGGTAAGTCAGAGGAAAGTTATTTGATAGCTTTATCAATATTTGAAAAAGCATTTTTCAATATGAAAAATACGTCAACGCATTAACAATCATGGCTTAACATTGGGCTTACTCTGTCTTGTTTTCCTGATAAACAAGGAAATAAAAATCAGTTTTAGTACCACTGCAATAACAATCATACCATATCCAACGAGCTCACTAACATTTAATTTATGCCATAGCCCAAGAAAGAGGAAACCTAGTCCGAGCACCAGCAATAAAATTTCAGCCCTTGGTTTGTATTTACGTCTGAGCATTGCCAGCGACAAGTAGGATAGTTTAAGAATTACCCCGATGAGGACCAGGCCCAAACCCACTTCGACATATGGTGAAAAGTAGCGGAGCAAAATCCCTACTAGAAGAAGCAGAATGCCAATGTATAAAAAGTACTTTGATTTCATATTGCCTTTAACCTCAGTCCAACTAGAATTACCTTTTAAAAATCAGCCGTTAATCAGTTTAATAGACTGTAAAAATAACCTTCACAGTGTAATAAAAGACAAAACACAAGCCGCTAATTTTCACCAATAAAATCTACTTTCCCCTGATAGTTCTTGGGTAGAACAAAATAGTGCTTTTCAATATCGATTATAGTTGAATCTGCTTCCAAAGTAATTTTAAGATAAACCTCGTCGGCTGGCATGCCATCCAACAGTTTTGATCTGGCCGATCTGAACACGGATGAAGTTTTATTTGGTGCGATACTTATTGGTTTCTCCATTACCCAAAGGCGTACGTTGTTATTTTTAACCATCTCAATTTTTAGTTTAGCATTGCTAGGGACCTGGTGATCGCTGGTAACATAAATACTGAAATTATTATCTTCTTCTACAGGAATTACGATTGTGGGCTTAAATCGATCTTTAACTACCTCATACCCAATTTTCTTATCTCCATAATAATCGATGATCGACCAGCTGGGTCCCGGCCAACTATCATTTAATTGCCAGAATAATGTTCCGCCGCATTTATCCTTAGCTAATCGATGTGCTTCTATCGCCATTTTTAAGGCGATCGCTTGAGTTAAATGACTCTTCATAATGAAATCTGTTGTCGTCATAGCTTTGCCTAAATAGTGTTCTATCTCCTTATGAATTAGAGCATTGCCTACGTAACTCATTTGGTGTAGTGCTTGATTTGAACTTGTGAAAATATCAGCTCCTCCCGCATAGCTACTAAATGTTTTAGGTGACGGGTACGATTGAAATCCATATTCCGACATGAAGCGACCAACATTCTTACTGAAGTCTGAAAAGCGATCTTGACCATGCCAGACGCCCCAATAATGCATACTGCCGAAATTAAAGTTTTGTGACCGTCCCCAATTGCTCAAAGGCGAAGTGGAAGTATATGATCTTCCTGGATCGAACTCCATTACTATTTTTGGAATCCTATCCTGAAAAATTGATTGGTAAACCTGCCAAATTTCAGTAGAATCATTTTTTGAATAGTCAAATTGATCTTGCCATCCCCAATTTTCCCAGGCTACCTCTATTTCGTTATTTCCATTCCAGTGTGCTATTGATGCATGATTCCGGAGTCGCACAACTTGTCCTTTGACTTCTTCCTCCATACTTCGTAATAAGCTGCTATCTGGTGGATACATACTATTAGCGAACATAAAATCCTGCCAGACCAAAATCCCGTTAGCATCGCATAAATCATAAAACAAGTCCGGTTCATAGATTCCCCCACCCCATACACGCAACATATTCATGTTAGCTTCTTTTACAGCACCTAGCCTGCTTATATATACAGAATCCGCTATTGCTGCCGGAAAACTACTTAGCGGCGACCAATTTGCGCCTTTCATAAATACCTGCTGACCATTGATTTTAAAATAGAATGATTCACCGACAGCGTCCTTCTCCTGAACCAATTGAACAGTTCGTACTCCAATAGTTTCTTCTGCCTTGTCTAAAAGGCTCTTATCATTCCAAATTTCAATGGGAATATGATAGAGTTTTGCATTTCCCATCCCATTAGGCCACCAATACTCAGGATTTTCAATAATCAACTGCGCTTCCAGGACATTCTTTCCCTTCGTGATTTTCTGTTCCATTTCAACGCCATTAACTTTTAACAAAATATCCTGAGTACCTGCACTTTCTAAAAATATCTTAACGATATATTCTGCTGCTTCGGGGTTTATATTACGCGGAATAAACTGAACTGAATTAATCTTTGCTTCTGACCAGGATTTAAGGACTATGGGCCTCCATATTCCCATCGTAACAATTCTCGGAGCAAAATCCCACCCAAACTGATAGGCTGCCTTGCGAGTTAAGGAGCTAATAGGACGGCTGGCAGGCTCAGAACCTGATGGCAGTTTGTAGGGTAAAGATTTTATTCTATTGGCATTCTTATTCCATGGCGATATAAAAGTTATCATTAACTCGTTTTCACCTGGTTTTGTTAAGTTTCCGATGTCGGCTGTATAAGGGCGAAACATATTATCTGTTTTCAATAATAGGGTGCCATTTAAATTGACTTCTGCATACGTATCGAGCCCACCGAAAACTAATTCAAGGTGATCATGGATAAGATCTTCCTTGGTAAGCTTGAACTTCCCTCGGTAATCCCAATTCTCTGTTTCTATCCATGCAATGGAGTCTGCATTTGTATTCTGAAATGGGTCTGGGATAAGGTTAAGGCGAAATAAATCTTGCTGCACCGATCCTGGGACTATTGCAGGAAGCCAAACAGTATCGGAACTCTTTTTAAACTCCCAATTAATGGTGAGTGGCCTTTGATTAGCTGGAGTTATCTGATCACACGCGACAAGAAACAGCACTAAGCTCCCCGCAAATAATAGCTGATATATTTTAGTCATCTAATATTTTTCTGAGGGCTTTCACTTCTTCCAATGAGGTCTCATAATATCCAGTCTCCGGGATCTCGTGCAAACCATTTAAAGCAATACTAGGAGGACTAATAAGTTTCGATTCATAAAACTTTCTGGCAGTAGTATGAAACTCACTGCAGCCTATCGCTTTAAGACTTCTGGCATTAGTGGATTTTAGTCCGCCTCCTGCTAATATTGCTATTCGACTACCTGCTTCTTTTATGAGTTCTTCCAGCCGGCTTTTACCTTCCTCAACATTCGGTGCACCTCCCGATGATAAGATTCTATCTGCTCCAATCTCAACCAGTTGATTCAAACCAACTATTTGATCAATTAATAAGTCAAACGCGCGATGAAATGTAAATTCTAATGGGTAAGCTAGTTCTCTCAAAGCGCTAGTTCTCGGTACATCAATAGTATAATCTGGATTAAGTACTCCTGAAACAACTCCCGCAACTCCTAACCGTTTACAAACCGTTAGATCTCTTTTCATAAGATCAAACTCATCATTTGTATACACAAAGTCACCACCTCGAGGTCTGATTAGTATATATTGGGCAATAGATAGTTCGTCC
>CBDUMS010000009.1:0-56018 GCA_965368405.1 uncultured Cyclobacteriaceae bacterium | reverse complement strand
GAATGCTCGGAATCGACTGGGTAAATATTAACGCCTTTTTCTTTCGCTAAGGATGTAACCAAAGCTCCTGCCACTACGAGACTTTCTTTGTTAGCTAATGCGATATTCTTGCCAGCCTCGATAGCCTTAATTGTTGGAATGAGGCCAGAATAACCTACTAAAGCTACCAGGACAATATCAACTCTTTCCATTTGAACAACGGAGCCGAGGGCATCACTCCCACTATAAACCTTAATATCATGACCATCTAAAGCGCTAAATACTTTATCATAATGGTCTTCATTGCCTATTACAACGCAGTTAGGTTTAAAGCGAATAGCCTGCTCAATCAATAAATCGGCTTGATTACCGGCAGTAAGGACTTCAACAATAAACTTATCGGGATTTGCGCTGATAACATCCAGCGCTTGTTTACCAATCGAACCTGTAGAACCCAGTATTGCTATTGATTTAATTCCTTCTTCCATATTAGTTCAAACGTAGTTTTTCAAGTTCCTCTGCCAATTTTCGATCGTTCGATAACCGCGGTACTTTATTTTGTCCCCCTAATTTTCCAATCGACTTCATGTACTCAATAAAGCCTTTGTTTACTAAAGGAACGATACTTAAGGTTTTAAGAACATTTCCAGAAATCAAATCGAAATAATATGAGTTGAGCGATTGAAGGTGCAAATCTAATTGTTTTTCAAATGCAGTCAAATCGGCAGGTGGTTCCCGAAACTCTATAAACCACTCGTGGTATGGTAGGCCATCCGCCGGTGTAACTTGAGGGGCCACGGTAAACTCTACAACCTCTACCTCCGGAAATTGATCGATGGTCATATCCATCGCTTTCTCTACCTCCTCAGCAATAACATGTTCACCAAATGCTGAAATAAAGTGCTTAATGCGCCCTGTTACCAAAACTTTATGGGGAAAGAGCGAAGTGAACTTAACGGTATCACCGATACTATACCCCCAGAGTCCGGCATTAGAATTAATAATAACCGCATAATTGACCCCAGTCGACACTTGGTGTAAAGCTAGCCTTGTGGGGTTATCTGTAAAGTATTCATCGGTTGGTATAAACTCAAAGAAAATGCCGCTATTCGCCATCATTAACAGGCCGTTATCTTCTTGAGCGTCTTGATAGGCAATAAATCCCTCCGATGCCGGATAGGTCTCGATAGAAGGTATTTCTTTACCAATGGTCTCAAAAAGCTTTTTACGATACGGTTGAAAATTAACGCCTCCATAAACAAACATCTCGAAGTTTGGAAAAACATCTTTTATGGGCTTCCCGGTTTTCTCTACTATTTTATCGAAATACATCTGGACCCACGGAGGTATTCCCGAAATTAGCGTCATATCCTGATTAATAGTTTCTTCTACAATCTGATCTACCTTCTGTTCCCAGTCTTCGATACAATTAGTATTGTAGGATGGCATTTGATTAGTCCGGAGATAACCGGGAATGTGATGATTAACGATCCCTGAAAGCCTGCCGGTGTGTATCCCGGCCATTTCGTCCAAAACAGGACTTCCAGAAAGGAAAATAAGTTTGCCATCAAGGAATTTAGAATGGCCCGTCTCATTTACATAGGAGAGCAAGGCATTTCGGGCACTATCTATGTGATTATGAATGGAATCTCCCGTTATTGGGATATACTTGGTACCCGAAGTGGTACCCGAAGTTTTTGAAAGATAAATTGGTGTCCCCTTCCATAAAACGTTAGGTTGGCCTTTTAGTACCTTGTCTATATAGGGTTTAAGATCTTCATAATCTCTAACCGGTACCCGATGCTTAAAATCATCGTAGGTAGCAATATCCAGAAAGTTATGATCCTTCCCAAAAACAGTGGTGGCTGCGGTTTTTATTAGTCCGTCAAATATTTTTTGCTGATAAACCTGTGGTTCCGACGACCATTTTCGCTGTTTTTTTACAATATAATTAGCAAATGGCTTACTTAGTACTGCCCGTATTCCCATATCTCAAAGGTATACGAAGCGAATTGTCTTTATACTGAATCTACCTAAAAAATATCATATGTTAGCTTTGTTCATTAAGTTAACTTCTTTGATTAGCTGGTCAATAAATAGAAGGTCTCCATAGATCTTCTGAGCTATACCCGATTCGAATAAATTCTTTTTTAAAAATGCATCTGTCTCAAACATATCTTCGGGCCATTCCAGAGCCAAATAGAATCTATCGCCTGCAATTGACAGGTAAATAGCCTTGCTGTACTTAAGATCTTTAAATACAGGGATTATTTCCAATGCACCGATTCCTTTAAACACCTTTTCTCCCTCCTTATTATATTTAGTAAAGATGTAATCAGCCACCTTAAGTACTTTCTCTGTAAGAACATGATTTGCCCCTTCTTGGTCATCACAGAATATAGCAAACGGGTATTCTCCTGGTACTTCAACTTTGTCCTCTGGTTTGATATCTACATATTTCTGATCGTAACCATCAAATTGCACCCCGGTTGTCACCTCTTTTTTAAGTTTTGTGTCTGCTATAAACTTAATGGGTGAAGCTAGGTCGAATCCATCTAGTTTTATACTAATAAAAAGGCCTTTAAAGTAGGTTACAAATTCATTCGAATTGAGATCAAGATCGGCTGAGCTTGTGGCCAGCGTCTTGCCCCCAACCTTAATTTTTGTTCTTCCAACTGTTGCTTTTTTACGCCCTCGCTTTTCACATTCTGCTATTAAAACATCATGACCATCAATTATCCCTGTTATTTTATCCTCACTGCTTAAGGCGCTTGATTCCCCAGCAGGGAAAAGTGCTGCTTTGTCGAACTCGGCTTTGTCTATGCCCTCATCAAAATAATTAAGTTTAGGATTAACATGTTTTACGATTTTAGACACTAACTCCTTCTTAAACATCCTCGAAAATTTATAAGAGTTAGATCCTTTTTTTACCAAGGTGTAAATACCGGCTCCTATCGCTGCCAATGTTGCCGACATCAGTAAAGGCCCAATTGTATTTCCAACAGGATCACTCCATTCAGAAGAAACCCCAGCAATAGCAATAAAACTTGCTCCTAGAAGAAAAAACGTACGTAAGAATGATCGCTTGAATAACCCTTTTGTTTTATTGAATAATCGCTCACGCTCGGCCTCTAATCCTATTAACTCTTGATTAAATTGACTGTCAAGTTGGTCAATATCATCATGACTAATAAACTCATCTGCTCTGGGTGGATTATAGTTCTTTTTAAGTGTTTTATAGAAGTACTTAACAAGAGAATAAAAACCAAAAATACCGGCTCCAGCAATTATGATGAATAATATCGTGAATGCATCCATGCGTAATTGTGTTAGGTTAGAACCTCAATTTATACTTATTCTTATAATTAAGTCAGTTTTATCTCGACTTTATATGACATTTTTTCAGATTCTACGTTAAAAACTTGTAGATGCATAGAATTGCATGGTTTTTGTAAATGGTTTGGAAAAAATGAACATATGAAAAAAATAGCACTAATCGTATTTCTTTCAATCGGGTCGGGCTATATAGGCGCCTATCTTTTTCAATTGCAAACAGCACAAACTGGTTCAGAAGCTAGAAACTATCAGATGGTCTCCGATAGCTCCGAAGGTCATGCGAGTCAAATAAACAGCTCTTCTTCAACCTCATTCGGCGTAATGAGCGAAGACTTTGTCGAGGCTTCTAAGATTAGTACGCAAAGTGTGGTTTATATTAAGAATATTTCAGAGCGCGTTTATCGCCAATCATTTATGGATATGTTCTTCGGCCAAAGTGGAGCAACGGCCGAGACCATCAGTAGTGGTTCAGGTGTAATCTTTTCTAATGACGGCTATATCGTTTCTAATAACCATGTAGTGGCCGATGCTGATAGAATTGAAGTAATTCATGGCAAAAACACCTATGAAGCTCAGTTAATTGGCACTGATCCTGCCAGTGATTTAGCCGTTCTTAAAATCGAAGGAAAAAACTTGCCTTCAATTCCAATCGGAAGCTCTAAAGATCTTCAAGTAGGTGAATGGGTTATTGCTGTTGGCAACCCTTTTAACCTTACCTCTACGGTAACAGGTGGAATAGTGAGCGCAAAAGCCAGAGCTTTAAATATTGTTAAGGAGAAATTCCCCATCGAATCCTTTATTCAAACGGATGCCGCCATTAACCCTGGTAATAGCGGTGGTGCCTTGGTTAATAAAAAAGGTGAGCTGGTAGGAATTAATACTGCGATCTTGTCTCGAACAGGATCCTACGCTGGATATGGCTTTGCTGTACCCGTAGATATTGTTAAAAAAATCGTTGGTGATCTTATTCATTATGGGGAGGTTCAAAAAGCATTTATTGGTGCTACGGTAATTGATTTGAACGATGATGTTGTGAATCGGTTATCGCTTAAAGTCGACGATCTGGAAGGAGTTGTGGTAATGAATGTTCAGGAAGGCTGGGCGGCAGATGAAGCGGGAATTGAATCCAATGATGTAATTATTGCTCTCGATGGTCAATCGGTAGACTCAAAAGCGGAGTTCGACGAAATGATCAGTTATCGATCTCCAGGCGATAAACTCACAGTAAAGTGGCGTTCGGGGTCAAAAACAAAAGAGAGCACTCTTATATTAAGCAATAGAAATGGCACATCCGAGATTCTAAAAACAGAAATTTTCGCTTCGGAATATCTTGGTGCCGATCTGGAGATTGTTTCTAAACTGGAACTTGACCTTTTTGATATTGATCATGGCGTAAAGATTACAAAATTGTATTCTGGCGGATTATTAAATCGACTTGACCTTGAAGAAGGGTTTATCATAACAAATATTAACAACGAAGAAATCGATACCGCGCAGAAGCTTGTTGATGAACTATCACAAGCCTATGGCCGCGTACGAATTGAGGGAGTGAGCAAATCGGGCAGAAAGGGGTACTACTCCTTCTATTTACGATAAGGCACTTAGGAAGCTGTTTTAATCTTTAGCTTATCGGTGAGATCTTTTATGGTATTTCTGAAGTTAGCATTTACGTCGATCATGTCGTTAACTGCTTGAACGGCATGAATAACCGTGCTATGATCGCGACCACCAAAGTGATAACCGATCGACTTTAGGGAATGATTGGTATACTCCTTAGAGAAATACATGGCTACCTGGCGTGCAATTACTATTTCCTTTTTACGGGTCTTATCCTTAAGGTCATCTAGGTTTAGTCTGAAATACTCCGCGACTGTTTTTTGAATATAATCTATGCCTACTTCGGTCTCTATATCATGAACAATGTTCTTCATGATTTGCTTGGCAAGCTCAAGGTCAATCTCGCGACGGTTTAATGAGGCATGTGCAATTAATGATATAAGAACACCTTCTAACTCACGGATGTTCGTATCAACGGTATAGGCCAGGTATTCACAGACATCGGGTGGTATTTCAATTCCTTCGGCCTCCATTTTGGTATGGATGATGGCCATTCGCGTTTCAAAATCAGGTTGCTGTAAATCGGCTGTTAACCCCCATTTAAATCGGCTCAATAGTCGCTCCTCCAAACCTTTTAAGTCTTTTGGCGGCCTATCGCTCGTCATTATTATTTGCTTACCCGACTGGTGCAAATGATTAAAGATGTGAAAAAATATTTCCTGCGTTTTTTCCTTGTTACCAAAGAACTGCACATCATCGATAATTAATGCATCTACTTGGAGATAGTATGCCTGAAAACTCTGAACTTCGTTGTTCTGAACCGCCTTTATAAACTGATTAATAAACTTTTCAGAAGATACATAGAGGACAAACTTCTCGGGTAAGGTTGTTTTAATTTCATTACCAATAGATTGTACTAAATGGGTTTTGCCCAGACCAACACCACCATAAATCATAAGTGGATTAAAGGAAGTTATGCCAGGCTTTTTGGCAACCGCATAGCCAGCGGAGCGTGCTAACCGATTACAATCACCTTCGATAAAGGTATCGAAGCTATACGAAGAATTTAACTGAGAATCTTGTGGCTGCGTAAGGGCTGCCAGATCGAAAGGGTTTTGTGGCGGAGCCGCTTGATTTTGCTTACCTCCTCCCACACTACGATTGGGCAGGTTAACCGTTACCGGTCCGTTTTGTTTATTACCCTGATCTACAATTACAGAATACTCGAGTTTAGCGCCCTCGCCTAAAACCGCTTTTAAAGCCTTTTTTAGAACTTGTATATAATGCTCCTCTAGCCACTCATAAAAAAACTGACTCGGAACTTGAATTGTTATGCTCTTGCCCTCTAACCTAAGGGGTACAATGGGTTGAAACCAAGTTGCAAAACCTTGCTCAGCGACATTTTCCTTAATGATATCAAGACACTTATTCCAAACCGTACTGCAATCGTTCTGCATCAATAAAAAGTAAACTCGGGTGTTTATAAAAACAAAGGGACATCAAATTTCTGGAAAAAAACGTGAACTAAAAAGCAATTCTTTTTAATGTTAGAAACTAATATTCACTTATGCTTCTAATCAACCTGATTGCAGGTATTATCTCTTACATTTAGAACCATTACTAATAATTTTCTTGATCATTAGCGATATCTCTGTAGCAAATTGATCTATGATGTATCTTTGCCAGACAAGTAAAAAGGAAAGGAATGGCTACCGAAAATTTATTTTCAGAATTTACTGCACAAGAGAAATCCGATTGGATTAGCAAGGCCGAAAAAGACCTCAGAGGTGCAGCTATCGCATCATTAAATACGAATTGGCACGGGATTGAGATTGACCCGTACTATGCGAAAGAGGATTTAGATTCCCTTAAAGATTTAGGTTCGATTAATCGGTATAAAAACGATTGGGTAGACTACGTGGTCGTGGAGGTAAAAGACGAAAAATCAGCCAATGAAGTGGCACGTACGGCCATTCGACTCGGTGCTCGAGGTATCTGTTTTACACTTTCTGTCGACCCTGATTTCGATGTTCTTCTTCGTGATATTAACCTATCATCTACTTCCATTGGCTTAAGAGGCATTTCTAATGTTGATAGCTATCTCAATTATCTTGGTGAAAACGCAGGGCAAATTGTAGCAACAGGTTTTATTAGCAGTACCGATCTTGATATTCATACCCAGCTGAAAAATATTTATTCTGAGACAATAGGCAGCACCTCTACAGATGAAATTGAAGAATTAAAAGAAATCATAAACACATTCGAAAGCAGACTAGCTGATACAGATTCGAGTGAGATAGATGGCTTAATAAAGCGAACCGCATTTGAAGTCACCTTATCAGAAAACTATTTTGCGACGATTGCCAAGATCAGAGCGGTTCGTAAAATGATTGTTCAGACTGCCGTAAAATATAACACGGCTGTAAGCCATGACGAAATTCATATAATTGGCCTAAGTAAGCCATGGGTCAATAACGAGTACGAACCACATGAAAATATGCTAAAGGCTACGAGTGCCGCAATGGCAGGCGTGATCGGAGGATGCGATTCTTTAGTGGTATACCCGGGCTATCAAGAAGAACAGGAGAATCTGGTGGCACGAAATGTTTCTCTTCTCTTAAGAGAGGAGTCACACCTCGATAAGGTGGCAGATCCCGCGGGAGGCTCTTACTATCTGGAGCAACTTACTGCCAAAATCATACGAAAAGTTTTACCTGAAAATAACGAGGCGCCAATAGCTAATACTGGCCTTGAGGCAGAATTACCCGAACCATTTCTTTGTGCCGAGGGAATTGCGTTAAAACCCATTTACTCCAGACTAGATATTCAAGGTTCTGAACTTGTTCACTATCAAGCAGGGTTACCTCCATTCTTGCGTGGCCCTTATAGTACCATGTATACAGGCAGGCCTTGGACCATTCGACAGTACGCTGGGTTTTCAACAGCAGAAGAGTCGAATGCATTCTATCGTCGTAATCTAGCAGCCGGCCAAAAGGGCCTTTCTATTGCCTTCGATTTGGCCACACATCGTGGCTACGATTCCGACCATCCTCGAGTTGAGGGAGATGTTGGTAAGGCAGGGGTAGCCATAGATTCAATTTTAGATATGGAGGTGCTCTTCGATCAAATACCACTCGACAAGATGTCTGTTTCCATGACCATGAATGGCGCCGTAATACCCATAATGGCTTTTTACATTGTTGCTGCGGAAGAAAGTGGAGTAAGCAAGGAACTTCTCACAGGAACAATCCAAAATGATATTCTCAAGGAGTTTATGGTTCGAAACACCTACATCTATCCTCCGAAACCGTCGATGCGAATTATTGCCGATATTTTCGAGTATACTTCTCAGCACATGCCTCGATTTAATTCGATTAGTATTAGCGGTTATCATATGCAAGAAGCAGGTGCGACCGCAGATATTGAACTGGCTTATACGTTAGCTGATGGTTTGGAATATTTAAGAACTGGAATCTCTACCGGTTTAAAAATTGATGAATTTGCCCCAAGACTATCCTTCTTTTGGGGTATCGGCATGAACCACTTCATGGAAATTGCCAAACTTAGAGCAGGGCGATTGCTTTGGGCTAAAATTGTAAAGCAATTTAACCCCGAGAATCCGAAATCTATGGCCTTAAGGGCACACTCGCAAACCTCGGGCTGGAGTCTTACCGAGCAGGATCCTTATAATAACGTTGTAAGAACCTGTGTAGAAGCTATGGGTGCGGCACTCGGGCATACACAATCCCTACACACCAATGCGTTAGATGAAGCGATAGCGTTACCTACCGATTACTCTGCAAAAATTGCGCGTAATACCCAAAAATATTTACAATTCGAAACAGGTATTACTAATGTAGTAGACCCTTGGGGAGGCTCCTATTATGTAGAGAAACTTACGGAAGAAATTGCCACTAAGGCATGGCAGCTTATTGAAGAAATAGAATCACTGGGAGGTATGACCAAAGCCATTGAAGCTGGTCTTCCTAAAATGAAAATCGAAGAAGCAGCGGCCAAAAAACAAGCTCGAATCGATTCAGGAACTGATATAATTGTTGGGGTAAATAAATACAATTCCGGCCATCAGCCGGAGATGGAACTACTCGAAGTTGATAATACCTCGGTTCGCCAAATGCAGATCGCTCGCCTTAAAAAGTTGCGAGAAGAGCGCAATGAAGAAGTTGTGCAAAAGTCACTGAACGACCTTACGGAAGGCGCACGTTCCGATGGAAACCTATTATCTCTTGCAGTAATTGCAGCACGAAACAGGGCCACTTTAGGTGAAATATCGATGGCCATGGAGAAAGTATTTGGTAGATTTCAAGCTACACAACAAACTATTTCAGGCGTATATGCTAAAGAAATTAAAATGGATGGAGATTTTACAAAAGCACTGAGTTTATCGGATGAGTTCGCCGAAAAAGTAGGGCGAAGGCCGAGGATTATGATCGCTAAAATGGGTCAGGATGGGCACGATCGCGGAGCTAAGGTGGTAGCCACGTCTTTTGCTGATCTAGGTTTTGATGTAGATATCGGCCCGTTATTTCAAACACCAACAGAGGTCGCCATGCAGGCGGCGGAAAACGACGTACATATAGTGGGTGCATCAAGTCTTGCAGCTGGTCATAAAACGCTTATTCCTCAATTGATTGAAGAACTCAAAAAATTGGGTCGCAAAGATATTATGGTGGTTGCCGGTGGGGTTATTCCACCAAAAGATTATGACTTTCTGAAAGAACAAGGGGTTGCTGCTATTTTTGGACCAGGAACACCTATAGCGAGTTCCGTAATTGAAATACTAAATCAACTAAGTTCCAATGCTGATTGATTCCTAGTATAGCAAAATACACGTTCGATGAAAAAAGTAAGGTGGGGTATTATTGGGCCAGGTAAAATTGCCCATCAGTTTGCCAACGACATTAGGTTTACTTCAAATTCCGAAATAGTAGCGGTGGCCTCAAATTCTGCCCAACGTGCTCAAGAGTTTGCTGGAAAATACGGCATACCCTCGGCTTATGATAATTACCCTGCAATGTATGAGGCCACTAATGTAGACATGATCTATGTTGCTACTACCCATAATTTCCATTTCGAAAACTCACGTGATGCCATCATAAATGGCAAAGCTGTGCTCTGTGAAAAGCCAATTACAGATAACTTAGCGTCAGCTGTTGAACTCTTTGAGGTTGCCAGAAAAAACAAGGTTTACCTTATGGAAGCATTATGGACCTACTTTCTGCCTGCAATTCAAAAAGCTAAAGAATGGATCAATGAGGGCAGAATAGGAAAAGTTATTAACCTTAAAGCAGATTTTGGCTTCAGAAAAGAATTCGATCCGGAATCAAGACTATACAACCCCAAATTAAGTGGCGGAGTCCTTTTAGACATGGGGATTTATCCGGTAGCCATGAGCTGGTACTTTCTTCAGCAGAAGCCGGATCAGTATAATGTAGTCATGACTAAAGCTCCTACTGGTGTGGATTATGATATCAATTTGCAATTAATGTATCCCGATATCACGGCGAACCTCCACTCCTCTTATAGAGCCAAGCTTAGTAATTATGCATACATCGTTGGAGAAGAAGGCTATATTGTGCTACCCGATTTTTGGCGAGCCTCTGAGTGCTTTTTATATCAAGGCGGGAAAATTATTGATCAATTCAATGATCATAGAAAAGGATTAGGGTTTGAATTTGAAATAGAGGCTGCCGCCAATGATTGGCAAAACGGGAAAACTGAATCAGCAATAATGCCACCAGCCAATAGTATTGCCCTCCAAGAGTTAATGGGTGAAATTGCTGCCCATTTCTAATTAATGCACAGTTTGGGAATAATATAAAGACCTATCAAGAGGGCCAAATCATGCAATTCAAAGAAAATCTATTTAACTTAGAGTAACATCCTAAGAAAAACTTAAACTTTTTGGTTAAAAAGGATAGGTTTGTTTTCTTAGAAAATTTATTATTTCGCATAACAACTACACTGCACGGCATGAAAAACTCAAGGCACACTCTGTTATCATTCGTCCTAATTGGTCTATGGCTGCTAACATCAATTCCAACATTAGCTCAGAAGTATGACAAGTTCGTTGATAAGGTCAATGAGCCATATAAGGTTGGCGATTATATTAAGGCCCGAAAAGCGAATATCAAGCTACAGAAGAAGGTAACTAAGAAGCTAGGAAGTGATAATAATTACATTGTAGAGTACTACTTGATGGCCGCTCGTAATGAATTGGCCATGGGCGAGTTAGTAGATTTTAACTTGAACTACGCCGAAGCGATTACCATTAGTGAAAGAATAAATACAGAAAACCCCGCCAAGCATGCTGAAGTCCTTAACAGAGTATCGAACATGCTCCTGCAAAATGGCAACCCCCAAAAGGCAGATGAATATATCCAGCAAGCGAGGGCTATTGTAAGTAGAATAGAAGACAATGAAAATATCAAAGCCTACACGGACATAAATTCCGCTGACGTCTTCTCTACCCGTGGCTATTATGCAAAAGCCATCGAATTTATCAGCGAAAACGAAAAATACTTCTCTGCTCGAGCAATTGACAGAGAGACCAAAATCGATCCTAAATCAGGGAAATTAAAATCGTTTAAACTCGACCCAAAAGATGTTGCCCTTAGAATGGACGACTATGCTCGCCTAATGAACCTTAAAGCCAATACTTATCGCTACATGGGTGATTTTGAGAAGGCCGATCAAACGTTTTTAGCAGCCTCTGAATGGATTGATAATAATCTTAGTAAGGCTCATATTCGCTACGTAGAAAACCAATTATGGCTGGGTCAAATGCTGGAAGAAAATGGTCTTGATCCAAAAGAAGTACGAAAGACATACGAAGATGCTCTTAGCGCCTTAAAGAGACAACATACCGAATCACATTATTTAGCCTTAGAGATTTATGAATCGCTTTTAAACAGTTATTTAGAGAATAATGAAATCGCTCGTTTTAAAAACCTGAATAGTGAGTACGAAAGGGTAATTAAAAAATATTTTGACAAAAAAAGCATCAATTATGTAAAGCTTGATGCGATGAAATTCAGAGCTAGCATCGACGCGGATAAGACTGCAAAGTTAGAAACCAAGATAGAAGAAATCTTAGCTCTTGAGGTTATTCCCGAATTTCATAAAACCCGAATTAGATTGTTAGATTTTGCTTATCAGGCTGCACTCATTAACAAAACCTATATCAATGCCGATAGCTACCTAACTGAAATTTTAAGACAAAAAGCAGCACTCTATGGTGATGATTCACCGGAATATCACCTTACCGTAACTGAAACTGCCAACTTCTATGTTGACTTTACCGATAAATTCGAAGAGGCTGGAAAAATATATAATGGTAGTTTCGAAGGTATTGTCCTACCTCAAATAACCCCGGGTCATGTTTCCTTTGTGAGAACCCTAAATCATCAGGCTAAATATTATGAAAGCACCGACCAATTAAGTAAGGCATCAACAACTCTCGAGCAAGCACTATTGGCAACAAGGGCCAAATACGATAATACCGACTTTAAATATGGCATTGAGCTTGAAAAAATAGCGGCACTACAGATTAAATTGGGAGAGTATGATCAGGCCACAAAAAACATTGATGATGCACTCGTGATTCTTGAAAACGAGCGTCGAGATGAAAGAAATGTGGTGCATTATGTAAAATCATTAGAGACCAGCGCCAAACTGCTTGCCATGAAAGGCGACTTCGAGGAGTCTAAAGACCTTCTGAAACGTTCGCAAAAACTTTTATACAGAGCCGAAGATCTTACCCAATACGATGAACTGGCATCGATCATTGACCTTGCTGAGGTCTATGTAAAGTATGGTAGAATTTCAGAGACTGATAAGCTTCTCAGCCAAGCACTAGAGAATTATGAAAAACTATACGGCGCTAATTCTCGAAATCTTGTCCAACCCCTTCTTAGCTATGGTAGCCTAAAACTATTTACCGGCGATTACTCTGAATCGGAACGATTTACACGTCGGGCCCTAAATATATCCACGGAACAATATGGACCAAGTTCGTCAAAAACGGCCAAGTGTAATATTCTCATGGCCAAAATATATACGTCTATAGGAGATTATGAAAAAGCTGAACAGAATATTCGCCAAGCTCTGGAAATTCAGGAAGATGTATATGGACGGGACCATATCGAATTTGCTAAATCATTATCTATGCTCGGTTTAGTACAGTTTTATAATAATGAAGATCCAAAACAAATCGAAACAGTATTCGAAGAAGCAAAGGCTACAATTGCTAAAAATTTAGGCGATCGTACACCAATGTATGCCGATGTCTTAAAAGACATTTCTTTGCTGTACATACAGGAACATAGATTTGATGACGCGTTTAACTCATTATCGCTTTCAGAAACTATATGGGAGACACGTTTATCTGCTCGGAAGAATGTAAATGTTGCCTCCATTTATACCCTTACCGGAGACGTGTACTATCAGCAAAAAGATTACAGCAATGCTGAAGAAAAATACAAGCAAGCACAAAAACTCTATGAAAACTTTTTTAGCCCTGACCATCCGGAATATGTTCGGGTAATTTCTAAACTCGCCAAGGTATATTATATGCAAGGCGATGCTCGTAAGGCGAAGAAAAGCTTACAGGAAGTTGTTGACAAGTACGACAACTTTATCAAAGCATATTTCCCAGCACTTAGTGAAAGAGAAAAAGCTAAATATTGGAATACGATCAAGTCAGATTACGAATTCTACATTTCGCTAGCCATGACGTTTAAGGAAGAAGATCCGCGCATGATAGAGAATGTATTTAATAATGCTCTCTCTACAAAAGCAATTCTCTTGAGTTCTTCAATAAAGATTCGAGAAAGGATTTTAAACGGAGATGATGAGGAGCTTAAAACTCTATATAATGAATGGCTTTCGAAGAAAGAATTGCTTACTACAGCGCTATCGATGCGATTAGACCAACTTGAGGCCAATGAAATAGATCCCGTAGCACTCCATGACGAGGTAGAGCTTCTGGAAAAAGAGTTAAGTGAAAAGTCTGAGTTGATCAAGCAATCGAATGAGCAAGGTACCATTACCTGGGAAGAGGTACAATCTGTTCTCGCAGAAAACGAAGTTGCCATAGAAATGGTTCGCTATCGTTATTTCGATCATGTATTTACAGATTCGGTAATTTATGCCGGCCTGTATGTTAAGAATGCTAAAGTCCTTAGAAAGCCAGATGTATTCACCTTAAATAATGGTGCCGATTTGGAAAACAAGTACTTCAAAGCTTATCGGAATTCAATTATTTACCGACGCAGAGATCGCTTCTCTAACGGACAATATTGGCAACCCATTGCTGAGGTAGTTGGCCCTACGGCTACGATTTACCTCTCAGCAGATGGTGTTTACAACCAAATTAATCTAGAAGCTATTCCGGTAAATGATACCGATTATGTGCTCGACAACTCCAATATTATTTTGGTAAGTAATACCAAAGACATCTATCTAAATAGCCTAAAACCAATGCCCGCTAAGACGGTTAATGCTTCAATGTTTGGTAATCCAATTTACTATCTCGAAGCATCGGCTGACACGAAAAAATCCATAGGCCAATTGAAGGGAACCGAAGAAGAAATTAATGGATTAGAAAAGTTATTAGATGATAAAGGATGGGATACCAATACGAAGATGGAGAGGATGGCAACGGAACAAGCCATTAAATCAGTAGAAAGCCCTGAAATTATGCATATAGCAACCCATGGTTTTTTTACACCTCAAAAAGAAAAATCACAAGATGCACTATCTGGACAAAATGAAGCTACGATGGCAGAAAACCCATTACTTAGAACAGGGTTACTTATGGCTGGCGCGGGGGATGTCCTAAACAGATCTAAGTTTAATTATAATATTGAAGATGGCATCTTAACGGCGTACGAGGCAATGAGTATGAATCTCGACAAAACAGATTTGGTGGTGCTTAGCGCCTGCGAAACAGGACTTGGCGACCTGGCAGTTGGAGAAGGTGTTTACGGCCTACAGCGAGCCTTTATGGTGGCCGGTGCTAAAACCCTTATTATGAGTATGTTTAAAGTGAATGACGAAGCAACTCAAAAACTCATGGTGAGCTTTTATCAGAAATGGCTGGCTTCTGGCAATAAACGGGAGTCATTTATTCAAGCCAAAAAGGAGCTCAGAAATGAATATCAAGACCCTATTTATTGGGGCGCCTTTATTATGATTGGATTAGAATAAACTAATTATCGATACTGGTTACTGAAAGCATACCCGTAGCATAGTCGAGTAATATCTTCTGAAAAAGAAGGCGATACCCGGTTGATGCTAAGTTTGACTGGGCATTTACGAAGGAGGCATTTGCAACAGCTAACTCAACCTGCGTAGCTAACCCTACCGAGTAGCTCTCCTGCTGAGTTTCGTAGGCTAATTTAGAAGCATCGTATTGCACCAAACTAACCTCATAGCCTAACTTCACATCTTGAAAGTTATTATAGGCTGTCTGAACTTGAATTTTCACTGTTTTCTCTGCGTTCTCTAATTCATTCTGGGCATTTTCATAATTAACCTTATTAAAAACACGGTTATTCTTTGTCTGTAGCCTATCCCATAGAGGTATAGTTAGATTAAGCCCATAACTGGTAGATCGACGATTTTCAAGTTGGGTACTAAAATCATCGGCTGGTTGATTCGGATTATTTGCATTGAAATAAGATGACCCATAGCTCACAAAGCCTGAAAGGAAGGGTAGATAGCCATTAAAAGATCCCTTAAAATCATGGAAGGCTGCATTTTCTACTGTTTCAAAACGCTTGTAGTCTGCTCTGGCATTAAGCGCCGTGGTATATAGTTCATCGAGATTGGGGTTTAGTGCGCGTATTTGATCGATATTCCAATCGGGACGAACAACAATAAATTCCTGCGATGGGTCTAATTGTAGTGTTTGTGCCAGAGCTGCCTTATCGTTCGTAAGGTTATTCTTAGCCTGAATAACCTGGAGCTCAAAACTTTTCACGTCAGCTTCCTGACGGTACTTATCTACTTCCGCCCTAGTACCGGCCTCTACGAAGCCTGTTATCTGATCTAGCGTATGCTGTTGTGTTACTAAATTTTCTTCGGCAATTCTTAATAGCTCCTGGTCCAGTAATACTTGTAAAAACTGCAGGGCTACCTGGTTCATCACATCCTGCTCAGCGCGCTCAACCATAAGCTGTTGCCCTTCCAGGCGATATGAAGATGACTTTAAAGAATGAATACGATTATTACCATTAAATATTACAAGGTTAGCCCCAATGGAACCACGAAAGTTATCTGTTCTTGAATTAACAAGACCTAATTCAGGGTCTACCTGAGGCCCGGTAGTCTGAGAGATTCCGGCGGTTACGCCTAAACTTGGAGTGAAGCTAGATATTTGGGCAGCTTTATCGGTTTTAAATGACTTTAAATTATTGCGCTGATTCTTCATCAGAAAATTATCACTTAACCCTATACTTATGGCCTCAGTAAATGTAAGTTGTCTTTCTTGAGCCGACAGCAGCCCAAAACTCAAAAAAGCAAATGCCAATAATACTCCTCTCTTTTTCATGGTCTCTTTATGCTTTATTCAATGAATCGTCAACAATTGCTCCGTCTTCTAAACGTATTATTCGACTACCGTATTCTGCGTTCTTTTCTGAATGGGTCACCTGAATGATTGTCATTCCTTCTTGATTGAGCTTTTTGAAAATATCCATAATCTCTGCACCCTGCTCCGAGTGCAAATTGCCCGTTGGCTCATCTGCCAATAATAACTTTGGCTCGCCAATAATTGCTCTGGCTACTCCAACAAGCTGCTGCTGGCCACCAGAGAGCTGCTCGGGAAATAGATCCTTCTTGGCTACCATCTGAAAACGATCGAGCATCTCAGCTACCATACTTTTTCGTTGCGCAGACTTCACCCCTTTGTACAAAAGAGGTGTTTCTATATTTTCATAAACCGTCAATTCATCAATGAGGTGATAGGCTTGAAAAATAAAACCAAGATAATGGCGATGTAATTCAGATTTCTTCTTTTCACGCAATTTATGAACCGGCTCTGACAAGAAATAATACTCTCCCTGGGTAGGTTCGTCGAGCATTCCAATAATATTAAGCAAAGTAGACTTACCAGCGCCACTGGGACCCATTATGGTTACAAATTCTCCTTGTTCAATTTCAAGGTCTATTCCCTTTAGAATAAATGTTCGCTGAAACCTCGAATCAACGTATTTATCAACATCACTAAGTTTTATCATTATCTCGAATATAGTAGCATAACGTACTTAGCCAATAACATGCCAATAACAAAAAAATAGGCCTAATCGGCCTATTTAGTTCATTGAATAACATTATAAACGAACACTAAATAGCAAATTCGTCCGAATTTGAAATAGGGTGTTCGATATCAGACGGTAGTTCTATTCGATTAATGGCACTTCGGCCGCAACCTGCATATCGAGAATTAATTGAATTTGTCCTAATAATTGAATAAAACGAGAGGCTTCTTTCTTAGAAATTAGCTTGGCCACTTTTTTATAATACGTCTTATAGATTTTAACGCGCTCTGTTTGAATAGAGAAATACGTATTCGCCAGATCATTAGCGATGTCATCAGTCACATTCTCGTAATTGTCGGCAAACTTATTAATGTTGGCGATGCGCTTATCTGTTAAAAGACCTAGCTTTTGCTCCATTTCATTATAAATTGCCCAGAATTCCGCTTCTTTTTCCGTTGGAATGGTCATTGCTTCGGCTATGATGGTGCGTCGCTCAGCATTTATATCTCGCTTAACCATATCAATTAAATCCTGCGCATGTAAAGAGGCAGAAAGTAGCATTACAGCAATAAAAGTCAATAATTTAGATTTCATCCTTTGTTTGTTTTAGTCAATTTTAAAAGGGTAAAAATACAACGAAGTTTGCTAACAAATCCAAAATATATTAGTGGAAAAATCAGGTTAAAGTTACATTTGGCATCTGTGAAGTAATTATGGAGAAAGATTTTGAGTATGACTATGTAATTATTGGAAGTGGATTTGGCGGTTCGGTGGCTGCTTTACGTCTAGCAGAAAAAGGTTATAAAGTCCTGGTCATCGAGAAAGGAAAATGGTTCGAATCCGAAGATTTCCCTAAAACCAACATGAATCTCAAAAAGTGGCTATGGCTACCCCTTGCAAGGTTTTTTGGCATTTTTAAGCTAACTTTTTTCCAACATGTTGGAATCTTAAGTGGTGTTGGTGTTGGAGGAGGTTCTCTTGTGTACGCCAATACATTACCAATGCCAAAAGCTGCATTTTTTAAGTCAGGAACCTGGAAAAATCTTATGGAATGGGAAGACGCCCTGAAGCCCTTTTACACTCAAGCAAAACAAATGCTCGGCGTAGCAAAAAACCCAAGCTTAGGGCCGGGTGATCTTGCCATAGCAAGTCTTGCCAAAGAGATAAATAGAAAACAACACTTTGAACCAACAGACGTTGCCATATACTTTGGTGAACCAAATAAAACGGTCCCCGACCCATACTTTAACGGGAAAGGACCAGAACGATCGGGGTGCACGTTTTGTGGCGCTTGCATGACCGGTTGCCGTTATAATGCAAAGAATACACTCGATAAAAACTATTTATACCTGGCTCAGCAACACGATTGTACCATAATCGCTGAACATAAGGTTACTAATGTTGAGTCGAGAGGTAATGGTGATAACCAAGGCTATACCGTTTCATACTGTGCTTCAACCAAGTTTCGGAAGGTGAAGAAATCAGTATCGACACGCGGGGTCGTATTTGCTGGAGGTGTTCTAGGTACAGTAAAACTACTCCTTCAATTAAAGAAGAAGAGTTTGCCTAAGCTATCAAATCGTGTAGGGTGCGATATCAGGACAAATAATGAAAGTTTGATTGGAGTTCCTAGTTTACAGAAAGAGCCGGATTATACCAATGGTGTTGCAATCGGTTCTATTTTACACACTGATGATGATAGTCACCTTGAGCCCGTTCGCTATGGACAAGGTTCGATATTTTGGCGCTTTTTTATGCTACCAATGACGAAAGGAAGGTTTGTAATCACACGAATCTTTAATCTTCTGGCCAGCTATCTCAAGTCTCCAATTCGGCATTTGCGCATACTACTTATGCGTAATTTCTCTACCAAATCACCCATTTTACTTTTTATGCAGCACCTGGATAGTACACTGCAGCTAAAACTAAGTTGGTTTGGAATGAACACCTCACTCCAGTCGGGCCCTGCACCTACCTCAAATAATAAAAGAGCAAGAGAGCTCGCAGTGAGTTATGCAAAATTGGTCGATGGCGAACCTTATGTTACCTTACCTGAATCTTTGTTAGGGATTCCCACTACGGCCCATATTCTGGGTGGAGCCGTCATGGCAATAAGTCCTGAAGAAGGCGTTATCGATCATCAAAATAGAGTCTTTGGCTATAAGAATATGTACGTGTGTGATGGCTCAATGATCTCGGCCAACCCGGGAGTAAATCCATCTTTAACCATTACGGCTATAGCAGAGCACGCGATGAGCTACATCCCAGTAAAAGTCTAATAGGCAACAGCGAAGGCAACACGACCTTGTGAAGGCTTACCACTGTATATGCACTTGCCTTCTTCCTTTTCCTGATCAATTGGTATTAAACGAATAGTAGCTTTTGTCTCTTCTTTGATTTTTTCTTCAGTTTCAGCCGTTCCATCCCAATGTGCATAAACGAATCCACCTTTAGAAGTGAGTACATCTTTAAACTCATCGTAAGTCTCTACCTGGGCAATGTGTGACTTTCTAAACTCAAGCGCCCGCTGAAATATATTCTCATGAATATCATCCATCAGTTTAACAACCGCATCGGTAAGACCTTCGAGGGGTAATAATTGCTTCTCTTTAGTGTCTCTACGGGCAACCTCTACAACCTTGTTTTCCAGGTCGCGTGGCCCAATCGCAATCCGAACAGGCACACCTTTTTGTTCGTACTCAGCAAATTTCCACCCCGGTTTAAAACTATCTCTGTTATCATACTTAACCGATAGTCCTGCCTTTCTAAATTGATTAACAAGGTCGTTCGCCACCTCAGATACAGCAGCGAGCTGATCTTCGTCTCTGAAGATAGGGATAATAACCACTTGAGTAGGTGCTAACTTAGGTGGGAGGACTAACCCATCATCATCGGAGTGTGCCATAACTAGCGCTCCCATCAGCCGTGTACTCACGCCCCAACTGGTACCCCAAACATATTCTTGTTTATTATTTTTATCAGAAAACTTAACGTCAAAGGCCTTGGCGAAATTCTGACCGAGAAAATGAGAAGTTCCAGCCTGAAGTGCTTTGCCATCTTGCATTAACGCCTCAATACAATAGGTATCTTCTGCGCCAGCAAATCGTTCGCTTTCAGTCTTCCTTCCTCGAAGAACCGGAATAGCCATATAGTTCTCAACGAAATCGGCATAAACATTCATCATTTGAACAGTTTCATCGACAGCCTCTTGTTTTGTTGCGTGCGCAGTATGACCTTCTTGCCATAAAAACTCTGCAGTGCGTAGAAACAGTCTTGTCCGCATTTCCCAGCGAACAACATTCGCCCATTGATTTAATAGAATAGGCAAATCACGATATGATTGAATCCAGTTTCGGTAAGAGTCCCATATCATGGTTTCTGATGTAGGTCTTACAATTAATTCCTCTTCTAACTTAGCATCCTCATCTACAATTACACCTTCGCCATCGGGGTTGTTTTTAAGACGGTAATGAGTAACCACTGCACATTCCTTGGCAAATCCATCTACATGGCTTGCCTCTTTACTGAAGTATGATTTTGGTATAAAAATTGGGAAATAGGCATTATAATGACCCGTTTCCTTAAACATTTTATCCAGTTGCGCTTGCATCTTCTCCCAGATGGCATATCCGTGAGGTTTTATTACCATACAGCCGCGCACAGCGGAGTTTTCAGCCAAATCCGCCTTTTTAACCAGTTCGTTATACCAGGCAGAATAATTCTCACTACGCTTTGTTAGTCCTTTCCCCATCTTTGGTACGATAATTGTTTAATTTTGAATAGACACTAAAATTGGGAGCAAATATAATTGAGGTTCCTTGGACCATTAGGTTTTTATGAAAAGAATTACGAAAAATATATAACCCTAGAAAGATGAGACGTCACACTACAACTTTATTACTTTCATTTCTTGTACTTGCAGCCGCGTGTAGCAAAAGTAATTATGCACTTGTTGAGCCAGACGATCTCTACTTTACCAAAAAGGATCGTAAAGAAGCCTTGCAAGGTCAAAACGCATCATCTGCGATTATGGCAAATGCTGCCACCGAAGTATCAACCAGCACTCAGGATGGCTATGAATATGCCAATCAGCATGCACCAGTACTTACTACACCATCATCAGGCACCATAAATTCAACCACATTAGGTTCGCCAACCATTCAACAATATGGTGAGCAACAATACGATGATCAGCCATACTATGATAGTTCTGTAAATCCAGATTATATTCCTGGTCAGCAGTATGAGGCGCTTGATGAAAGTTATGCCCAGTATTATAATCCTGATTACCGGTATGAGCAACCACAAACTAATCAAACTCCCCAAATAACAAATAATTATTACGGCGTTAGCCCGTATAATAATTATTCCGCGAGCTTCTATGATCCATTTTTTGGACCTGCATTCGGCATGGGAATGGGTTTGTATTCTCCAAGATTCATTAATCGCTGGGGTTTTTCAATGGGGTATAATATGTGGTCATCACCAGTCTATGGCTCATATTTCTATGACTACCCTGGGTATTATTCCTCATTCTATAGCAATTGCTATTACAGTCCACACATGAACTCATATTTTGGAACACCATCATACTATAACAATTATGGTAACATAAACTATTATGGAGGCTCGAATGGTTCAGGGGCAATTAACGATCCCGGTTATGCCAATGGTAAGCAAATTGTTTACGGGCCAAGAAAATCCATGAACAATGTTTCTTATTATGCTAACAAAGACAACACCTCTATTAAACGAAGAAGAGATGATTACATGCCTCCCGCAGGCGGAGAAAACGGACGTGTAGCTAACAACTCAGGAAGAGCGGTTGCCAGTCCTGCGCCAGAACGCGTAGAATATATGAGGAGAGGAAGTTCTTCAACCTATACAGTTGCGGGAACACAAACGCGCAGACAGTCGTCTTCAGCTACGGTTCAGCAGTATAGAAATCGTACAGAAAACAATAAAACCGTTATTGTTCCAACACAGAACAGAAGAACATATAATAATAGAAATGCTTCTTCGCCAACAAGAACAGTAACGAATAATGCTAATCGGTCAAGCACGCGACAGTCTACCTATCGAACTCCATCGAGCTCAAGGTACTCAACACCTGCCCGATCAAGTTCTGGTAGTCGTTATGGAACGCCATCACGCAGTTCCAGTAGATCAGGATACAGTCCTAGTAGATCATCGTCGCGATCATTTTACACTCCATCGCGCAGCAGCGGTTCGAGTGGTAGATCAAGCTACACCCCTTCACGCTCATCAGGCGGAAGTCGAAGTAGCGGAACACGTTCATCTGGAGGTAGCTCTAGAGGCTCAGGATCATCTAGTAGCAGCTCATCAGGAAGCAGCAGGAGAAACTAGTAAATAAAACCATCATGAAACGATTATTTACAGTATTGCTAGGAATAGCGATATTGAGCGGGGAAGCTACTGCTCAAGAAAATGGACCCTACGGTTATTATATTGACGCCCTTCGCTTTAGTAAAACCTACTCAGGCGGTACGGCCAGAAATATTGCCCTGGGTGGAGCCAACACTGCTCTTGGCGCAGAAATGACTGCAGTAAGCGGTAACCCTGCCGGGCTTGGCTTTTATAATCGGTCAGAATTTTCATTCACTCCTGGTGTAACTTTTGCAAATAATAACAGCTTTGTAAATGGTGAGAAGAATCGAAACCAGGATATTTATGGACACCTGGACAATATTGGTGTTGTTATTAGTAACACCAAGCAAGAAGTGGGAGGCTGGCTTGGTGGTTCCTTTGGCTTCAGTGTGAATAAAATCAATGATTTTCGAGGCGAGTTCAGATATGGCTTAAGTAATAGCACTAACAGTGTTGTCGACCATTATATTGAATCGGCGAATGGTTTTTCTGCAGGAAACTTCCCTTCGCTGGACCAGGCTACAGATCTTACTACTCTTGCCTATTACACCTATTTAATAGGGCCTTTAGATGTATTAGATACCAGCTTACCCGATGATGAATATTTCTCAGATATAACATCCTTCATGCAGCCAACAATAAATCAAGAAGCAATATTTAACACCTACGGGAGCCAGTATCAATGGAGTCTTTCTTACGGGGGGAATCTTGCCGATATCCTCTATGTTGGATTTGGCGTAGGGATTGTATCGCTTAACTATACCGCAGAACGAGTCTTAACCGAATCGAACTTCGACTATTCTGCTGATGACCCTACCTACGACCCTATTCAGAGTATTCAAGTTCAGGATGAGCTAATCATTACTGGCAATGGTTTAAACGCCACCTTTGGTCTTATTCTTAGGCCCGTCTCTTTTATAAGACTTGGCGCTTCTATTACCACACCTACGGTATATAACTTAGATGATCGCTATAATGGCTCAATGGTTGCGGATTGGAACAACTTCTTTTACGGTGATCTCATAGGTGGAGATACCACCTTAAATTACCTTGAGGCGAATACGGCAGAAGTTATTTCACAATATAAACTAAGTACGCCCTTCAAAGCAAGTTTTGGAGCAGCCGTATTTTTAGGAAAACTTGGTTTCATTACAGCCGATGTCGAATATTTGGACTATCGTACTACGTGGCTCGAAAGCGATGATTTCTCGATGGATCCTGAGAACGACTTTATGGCTGCAAATTTCACGGAGGCCTTAAATATTAAAACCGGAGTTGAAATTAGGCTGGATGCCATACGGCTACGTGCTGGTTATGCGATTGATCAGGTGCCACTCACTGCCGATTGGAGCTATCAAAGCTCAAATCATAGGATATCTGCAGGCGCTGGCCTGCATATTCATAACTTTTTTGCCGATTTAACAGTACTAAATACCCTTAACAAAACAAGTTATTCACCTTACTCGCTTGCTGATGGTTCAGAAGCAACAGCGGAATTGAAGAAGAATAACTACAGCGCCTTTTTAACACTCGGCGTTAAGTTCTAGTCAGCCTGAAGAAGATTTGTAAGTTCGATGGCGATCTTCTCTGAGTCAATCTTACTTGCATCTATCCGATGATGCGCCCTACTAAAGTAAGGGAGCCGTTCATTCAATAGAGATTCTAGTTTCTCTGAGGGATTATTCACAAGTAGAGGCCGTGTGATTTTACCAGCAGTTCGTTCTATTAGCTTTGCTAAAGGAACATCAATAAATATCGTGGTTCCGCTTTCCAACATTACATCCATATTACTATAATGGCAGGGTGTTCCACCTCCGCAAGACACGATTAAATCCTTATCGATGGTAATTGCTGAGGATAAAGCTTTGGCTTCGAGTTTTCTAAAAACTGCCTCTCCTTTCTTTTCAAAAATTTCGGCGATAGACATCCCTTGCTGGAGTTCTATGTATTTATCTAAATCCAGAAATTCCAGGGAGAGTCTTTGAGCCAGTGACCGGCCAACAGTAGATTTGCCAGATCCTGGCATCCCAATTAGAAAAATTTTCATACCAATCCCCTATACAGGTTCCCTCATTCCAACAAGTGTAAATCGCTTAAGCACATATTCCGGATTAGTAAAAGAAGCATTCCCAGCTGGATTACCTCCGGTAACATGAAAATCTGAAAATCCGGCATGCTGGTTTACATAAATACCTGTTTTAAGATTGAAGGATACTGGTGTGGCTGCCAATGCCATCTGATCAGCAATAAAATCTTTCATCTCCTTATCTAGCGTATACGCCGCACAGGAAATCGCACCATGGTCTTCGGCTAATTTTTTCGCCATAGCAACAGACTCTTTGGTATCCTTGGTTTTAATGAGCAGAGCAATAGGACCAAATAATTCTTTGGAATATACTTCGAATTGATCTGCGTTAACTTTAACCAATGCTGGAGTGGCAATACGTGCCCCTTTAAACATTGGGTTCTCTATCGTTCTCGATTCCAGAAGCACCTTACCTTTAAGTTCGCTTATCCCCTCTACCCTCTCGCAAGTGGCTGGGTTCTGAATAGCCCCCAGGACAAATGGTCCTGCCTTAGGGTTATCAATTAAGCCATTAAACTGTTCGATTAGTCCAGTTGCCAGGTCGTCGAAACTTATATTTCCATCAGGAGTAGATATTCCACCTTCCGGAATAAATATATTCTGTGGTGCTGTACACATCTGTCCAGAATATAGTGATACCGAAAATGCCAGATTGCCCAACATTTTATCTACTTCATCAGTCGAATCTATTATGGCTGAGTTTACCCCTGTTTTTTCGGTAAAAACTGTTTTTCCTGAAAGAGACTCTAAATAATCGCCAAAAGCATTGCCGCCAGTATAGTCAATGAGCTTAACTCGTTTATCTTCGGCTAACTCCTTGGTAATTAATTTATCAGAGGAGTCTACAGCAAGTTGGACAATATTTGGATTAAGGTTATTCTCTAATAATACATTTTGCAGTTCGGCTACAACAATTGCAATTGGTAAAACTGCTCCTGGGTGCGGTTTAATAATAACCGGATTGCCTGTAACCAGGCTTGCATACATTCCCGGAACCGTATTCCAGGTAGGAAAGGTAGAGCAACCCACAACTAATCCAACTCCTTTCGGAACAACTCGCCATTGCTTTTCAAGGGTAAGATTAAATTTCCCCATTGGTTTATCCCAGGTAACCTTAGATGGGAATCGCACTTGCTCCTCGTAACCCATTGCTACTGCTTCGAGCGCTCTGTCTGCTGCGTGTGGCCCAGATGCCTGAAAAGCCATCATATAGCCTTGTCCTGTAGTATGCATTGTTGCATAGGCCACCTGAAAAAATCTTTCTTTCAGTCGCTCTATTGATTCTATCAGTATATTGGCCCGATCTTGTGGAGATATTTTACGCCATTCATCGAAAGTGGCTATGGCATTTTCGATATACTGTTCTGGCTCTAAAGCAGGGTACTTAATATTAAGTTTATCCTGCAAATAGGGTGACTCTTCATCGCCAACCCAACCCACTGTAGCTTCCTGATGAAGTTCAGCAAACTTATTCCCAACCATCGCTTTGAACCAATTGCGTCCTTCTTCATCTGCAGTCTCACCGTATATCTTTGGTGATGGATGCTCGGGATATTGCGCAAAAAATGTACGCTCACGATTTGCTCTTACTGCCCTATCTAATATCTCTTTATGATTATATCCTGCCATTACCTTATTTTTCTGACTAAGATAAATTAAAATAAGATCACCGCATAGCTGATTTCATATCTAGCTGTACGTCTAGAATCAATAGTAAAAACTACAAATAGTTTATTTTTCTAGCGAAGCGGTAATAATCTTCCTCTTAAGAACATATGCAGTCATACTCTTAGCATATGAATTCGCAAAATTATCGAGTGAACTAGGGTCAGTTGTTTCCGACTGCGCCGACCACAATAATTTTCCGGAATCAACATCAAACAGACTTGAATTAAGGAAAATGGTTTCTGAAGCAACATAGTAGCCTGGCTGGTAAACATTTGAATACATATAGGGATAATATGAATAGAATGAGCCGTAGTAGCCTCCATAAAAAGTTGCTGGGGCATAGGCACTAGAACCTTGCACATATTTAGTCTCATCTTTTTTCTCAAGCAAACTAATCGCAAAAACACCATCAAAGCCTTCTTGCTGAAGTTTCTGTTTTTTGACTTCTTGAGGCTCTGAAACAATGGCCCTATCCGGAGGAAGGACACTGGAGGCTGATACGGCATTAATTCCCTTCAGGCGCATATAATAAACTAATTCATCTTCTACTGTTGCTCGTGCCGCAACATTAGTAGACATCCCAATAACCAAAAGTTTTTTATAGCGATGCGCTTCGTGACCTTCCGTCATCCAAGACGCGGAAATGCTCGTTGAATAACAACCTTGAAGCATAAGGCCAAGCCCTAATAGGCCTACTAATACAATTCTATTCTTCATCATAATTATTTTTCTTCTTATTGTACCGGATACCTCCGAAGCCAAAAAGAAATAAGGTTCGGGAGTATCTAAAAATGAATGGCAATAATACCACATTTAAGATCAATATCACCACAAGATATACTTCGAAAGCGGGTTTAAACAGAACATAGAGAAATATCCAAGACGTAACAGACATTGCCACGGCTAACGCATAGGATATAAACATTGCTCCGAAATAAAAGCCTGGCTCCGGCTCAAAAACCTGATTGCAAATTTGACAATTTGAATACATCTTGTGAAACTTAGCAATTTGCATCGGTTTGAATATAAACAAATTCCCCTCTCGGCATCTTGGGCATTTAGATTTCAAGATCGCCTCACCAACAGTTAACTCCTTTTTCAATCGTAATAATTTGAGTATTCCTCCACGCCATTCAATATTACCTTGTCAATATTATTGCTCGTAAAAGCATAAGGGAGTAAGGCTATATTCTCCATAGGTTTTGTAATGATTAAATTCGCCTCTTTGCCAATCGAGATCGTTCCAAATTTATCGAGGACATCCATCGCGTACGCGCCATTTAGGGTTGCAGCATTTATTGCTTCATTTGGCGTCATTTTCATCTTAATGCAAGCAAGCGAAAGCATAAAACTCATATTTCCGGCGGGTGCACTTCCGGGGTTGTAATCAGTTGCCAGAGCAACAGGCAAGCCGCTATCAATCATCTGGCGTGCTGGCGGATAACTATTATTCAGATAAAATGCAGAGCCAGGGAGTAATGTTGGCATAGTTTTCCCGTTTTTTAAAGCAGTTATTTGTGCTTCAGCAATACATTCTAGATGATCGACACTACGTGCTCCCAGGGCAACACCCACCTCAACGCCACCACTAATACCCAGTTGATTGGCATGTAGTTTTGCCATCATTCCGTGTGCAATACCGGCTTCAAGTATTTCCGTGGTTTCTTCTGGCGTAAAGAAACCTTCTTCACAGAAAACATCGATATAATCAGCCAGATTATCCTGTGCTACTGCAGGTATCATTTCATTAATAACCTGATCGATGTAAAAGCGACGGTTTGTTACCTCCGATGGGATGGCATGTGCACCCAGAAAGGTTGTTTTCACTGTTAACGGAGTTTCGGAGCCTATACGACGGGCGACCTTAAGTATTTTTAATTCATTTTCAGTGGTAAGACCATAGCCACTTTTTATCTCAAGGCAACCCGTACCAAAACGAATCAATTCTTCAACACGTGGCATGGCTCGTTCAAACAATTCCTCCTCGGTTAAAAGGTTCACTTTCTTCGCTGAGTTTAGAATCCCGCCTCCCTGTGCTGCAATTTCGGCATAGCTTGCCCCTTTAATTTTTGCTACAAATTCTTCCTCTCTAGACTCGGCAAAAACGATATGAGAATGCGAATCTACAAAAGCCGGCAAAACAAAAGCACCCGATGCATCGATGACCTCATCGTTGCCAGTCGTGGGACATTCGTTCATTTTACCAAATGCCTTGATCTGGGTGCCATCCGTTACAAGATAGCTATTTTCGAGCGATGGCAGTTTATCCATTTCAGGACCAGAAACCCACTCTGATGAATTTGATCGGACCTGAAGGAGACTTTTGATATTTTTGATTAGCATACCGGCAGGTGGTTAATTGCTGGTATCTTCTGCAGATTTATCTTGATAGGCTATCTTTTTTGCATAAATCGGGAAGCTCATCTTAAAGAGTAGATAAAAGCCTCGCTTTTTTACCCCAGGTCTTATCCCGGTTTCCACAGTTGTTCCCCAACTTAATTTACGATTAAATTTAACGTTAAGTCCACCTCTAAAACCCATCGCCAATTTATCGATGGCGTCTGCACTTACGGTTTCGTTGGCAAGGATAACATCGCTTATTCTAATGCTAGGTGCAAACATTAAGTCAAAGTAGGGAGTAAAAAGCATATCATCGCCCGAAGGATCCCATCGATCACTAAACTCCACAGCATAATTTCTAATCATACTGTATGAACCCCCGACATAAATCGTGAAGGTTTGAATATTACTGTACATATCTTCATTAAGGACAGGGGTTCCATCTTCATAGAAAAACTCTTTATTTTGAGCCTCAAGCACTCCCGTTATATTTACAGTAGAGCTTCCTAAAATACCCCCTAGTCTTGCACCAATTATCGTTCTTACCTTGCCACTAATCTCCGCACTTTTCGCAACTGTTGATGCCCATTCGGTTCCTTTAAGTTGCTTCGAATAAAGTAAAACATGTGAAGTAGATTCTTTCATGAGGTCCTTAATATGATAAGTACCTCCAAATTCCAGATTATAGTACAGTGGATAATTATTGCCGTATGTGTCGTTTTTAGCCGCTGCATGCCGATTTAAGTCGAATCTTCGGCCATAGCTGGTCCGAAAAGCCAATTGAGCATCGAAAAGGGACTTATGATAATAAGCACCCTCTACACCAAAGCCACCTGTCACATTCAAAGCGCCAACATCGCCATACAACGGTTGAAACTGAATATACAGATTCCTGATATCATAAGGGTCATCGTACATTGTCTGGTACGAGGGCAGTTCTTCATCGGTCTCATCCTGCGCAAAAAGCACCTGCGTATACATCAATGCCAGTGTGAGCAGTATAAATGGCTTAATGGTTTTCAATTAGGTTAAATTGTATTTTGAGGTGATCGAATAAATAATTAGCAGAAAGTTAACCCATTTGTGTTAGATTTCATTGCTTGAATATATAATTTTATTGTGAATTATCTGATATCGCTTACTCTCTGTATTTCGATTGATTAGCATTTTCTACTTGTACGGGTACACCGTCCTTCAAGGTAAAAACAACCAGCTTCTGATTATCCTGGCTATGGCGGTAGTCGTATAGCGGACTTAACTGACCCGAATTATTATACCCATTCTGAAAATAAACACCATAATTCAGCAGCGATTCAGCTATGAATTTCATGGCGTGATAACCGTAATAAACATATTTAGATGGTGCCTTTCTGTATTTTTCCCGATAACGGATATCTAGATCAATATTGGCTTGCAACATCATATTCTCAAAGGGTTGCATTCCAAGCCAAACCCCTAAGGTTTCTAAGAGATCGAGGCTTGCATTAGGAATTGAGTACCAGTTGCCAAACCCAACAATTTGCGTGCTATCCCCCCTACTTGTAATGGCAGCCATAACTTCAGAGGCTATCGCTTGATTATCTGATGCAATGAAGATGTGACCGATGGAATCAATCTTCAAACGCAGCGAGTCACGCATTGGCATAAAGCGCACGTTTTCACCTTCATTATACATCCGCTGAAGTTCCACGGAGTCAACAACCTCAAAGGACGATGTTAATGAATCGAAGATTTCACGGGCTTTTTGAGTATCTGTTTTTTGCTTTATGGCTAGATAGAATGAATCTGCCTCCATTCGTCGGGCATAGTTCAATGCAATCAGCGAATCGGAGCCGCGCGAACCATAGTATAATGCGTAGGCCCCCGTGTCCAGCTTATCGGCAACATAATCTGCCATTAATCTGCCTATAGACTCACCGCCACTGCGTAGCAGAAACGCGTACGGGTTATGCTTTATCACTTGTGAATTTGTAGTTACCGGATTAAGAAAGTTTACCTTATTCTCCAGGCAATAATCCTTAACTAGATCAAGCGTTTTGGGAAAGAGTGGACCGATAATGGCATCCACATCCTTTAGTTGACCACTTGCCAAAATTCTTTTTGTAATTGCTGAATCCATTTTGGTGTCAAACACAACAGTTTGAATTCGGGTAGAATCCAGCTCCTGCGTTGCCAATTGTATGCCCTCGTAAATATCTACGGCCAATGATTTTTGAATATATACCCCACTTTGCCATAATCGCTCTACAAATAAGGGTAACATAATTGCCACCTTATAACGGTCTCGATATTCTGTTTCCGGTATCGCTAACCCCAGAAGCGTCGAATCGATACTGTAGGTGGTTATTAAGGAATCCAGAAGCGCATGATCTCTGTATTCAGGCTTCTGGGCTGCTATTTTTTGAGCTAAATACGATGCCACAAGAGATTCCTCGGTATTTTTTTCAAGCAGAAGCTTTAAGGTAATGATATCTAGTCGAGCGAGGTAGGCATTCTTCAGTTCCTCTACTTCTTCGGAAAGCCCGGGTGAGGCTCCTGCTAGTTCGGCATAATAGAGGCCCTGGTAAGGGCTTTCCATCTCAAAATATATTTTACTGAGCCAAAGATAGACCTCAGCCTGCTCTTCCCATTCACTATAATTCTTAATATTCTGGAGGAAAAGGTCCTTTGCCTTATTTAGGTTACCTTCATAATAGGTTGATACCGCGTAAAAATAGGTGGCATACGAGGCCTTGGGATTGGCGGGATCGATCTCCAGAAGAGATTTGAATCCTTGTGAGGCCATTCTATACTCGCCAGCTTCCAACTTATCCCTTGAGTCCTGATAAACCAAATTATAATTAATGGCTTGTCCAAAAACCTTTCCCGTGCAGACTAGAACAAGGGCCACTAGTAGAAGTGTGAGCTTATACATCCTTGTTAAAATAGTGTTTTTTTAATTATTCCCATTCGATTGTAGCTGGAGGTTTAGAACTAATATCGTACACCACCCTGTTCACTCCTTTTACCTGGTTAATAATTTTATTAGAAATATCTGCCAGAAACTCTGCGGGTAAATGAGCAAAATCAGCCGTCATGCCATCTACGCTAGTTACAGCCCTCAACGCTACAACACTTTCATAGGTTCGCTCATCTCCCATTACCCCTACCGACTGAACAGGCAATAGCATGGCGCCCGCCTGCCAAACATCCTCGTAGTGACCACTTGATTTCAATCCTGAGATGAAGATGTAGTCTACCTCTTGAAGAATTCGCACTTTCTCCGCGGTAATGTCGCCTAAGATTCGGATGCCTAATCCGGGGCCGGGAAAGGGATGGCGGCCTAGAATATGATTAGAGATTTTTAAAGTTTTACCCACTTCTCGAACCTCATCCTTAAAAAGGGTATTTAGTGGTTCAACAACTTTCAAATTCATAAAATCAGGTAATCCACCAACATTATGATGTGATTTAATAGTTGCTGATGGCCCTTTTACTGAAACAGACTCAATTACGTCAGGATAAATTGTGCCTTGACCCAACCATTTTACATTTGAAATCTTATGGGCTTCTTCATCAAAAACCTCGATAAAAACTCTACCGATTGCCTTCCTTTTCGCTTCTGGTTCTGTAAGCCCTTCCAAAGCTTTGTAAAAGCGCTCTTTAGCATCAACACCGGTTACATTTAAACCCATTCCTTCGTATGATTCAAGAACTTCCTCATACTCATGCTTGCGAAGAAGGCCATTATCAACGAAAATGCAGTGCAGGTTTTTTCCGATTGCTTTGTCTACCAAGATAGCAGCTACCGATGAATCTACGCCCCCCGATAAGCCCATTACTACCTGGTCGGTGCCAAGCTTGGCTTTCAGATCAGCCACTGTCGATTCAACAAAAATGTCTGAGGTCCAGTCTTGTGTGCAGCCACAGATATGAACAACAAAGTTTCTTAAAATCGTTTTGCCTTCCGTAGAATGGGTTACTTCAGGATGAAACTGGATTCCATAACGATTTTCCTCTTTTACTTTATAAGCGGCTACTTTAACAGACTCGGTACTCGCTATTATCTCGAATTCATCGGGTAGTGCAGCAATGGTATCACCATGCGACATCCAAACCTGAGAATCGAGTGTTACTTCTTTCATTAACGGATTGTGATGGTCTATTTCGCAAAGGCGAGCCCGTCCATATTCTCGAATATCAGAGGGGAGTACATCGCCACCTTCCTGCTGCGCCATTAGCTGAGCACCATAACAAACTCCTAATAAGGGCAGTGCTTTAAACTGAGTAATGTCTACTGTCGGGTTTTCGTCATCATGAACAGAACATGGACTACCTGATAAAATTACTCCTTTAAGCCCTTCTAAATCGGAAGGAATATTATTGTAAGGGTGAATTTCGCAATAAACATTTAACTCTCTAACTCTACGGGCGATCAGTTGGGTGTACTGCGATCCGAAATCGAGGATAAGTATTTTTTCCGTCATGGCGCAAAGGTATTAATTTGAGATCGTAGACGGAAGACTGAGGCTAGACTTTAGTTAGAATAACTCGATCTAAATTTGATCACTCATCCCTCAACGCATCAACAGGGTTTGCAATTGCCGCCTTTCGAGTATGAAAAGCTACTGTTAGCATAGTTATGGCGAAGGCCAACAAAGCACTAATAATAAATATGTCTATATGCCCGGCAAGCAATATTTTATAGGCAAAAGATTGTAGCCATTCATCCATAAAATAGTATGAAAATGGCACTGCTATTACTGTAGCGATACTTACCAATATCATAAACTCCTTTGCAATAAGACCAATTATGGCCGAGACGCTAGCCCCATTAACTTTGCGGATACCCACTTCTTTCGCACGCTGTTCTGTTGTAAAAGATATCAGCCCGAGTAAGCCTAAGCATGCAATTATTAATGTTAAGCCCGAAAATAGTGTGAAAATTGTCCCTCTTTTTTCGTCCGCATCATATTGCGAATCAAAATCCTGATCTAGGAAACTATACTCGAAACTAGAGTTTGGGTAGACCTTTTCCCACGCCGTAGTAGCCTTTTCCATGGCATTGCGTACATCTTCGCTAGTTTTTATAAAAACATTACGCCTGTTTTCACCCAGGATAATCACAAGCGGCTCAATTTCATCATACAATGAGTTTTGATGATAATCTTTTAATACTCCCACGACAGTGAGATTATTATCTCCGAAGTTTAGCTTTTTGCCAATTGGGTTTTCCCAGGCCATTCTGGCAACCATCGCTTCATTGGCTAAGGTAGCTCCTACCGTATCGAATAAGATTTCTCGGGAAAAGTTTCGCCCTTCCAGAATTTCCATTCCCATCAGAGGCACAAAGTCATAATCCGCTATATAAAAATCAACCCCTTTGTCAATCATTGAGCCATCATTTTCCTCTACTTGCATGATTACTTTTCCTATACCTTGCCCAGGCGCCGAAGAAGCCGTAGCTACCATAGCGACCTCCGGAATCTGGTCTAGTTCATTCTTTAAGGCCGCAAAATTTTGTGCTTGGGCGCGTGTAGTAAAACTGGCTAGCGCTACCTGATCTTTACTAAAGCCTAAGTCTTTATTCCGCAGGAACTGCAGTTGTTCATACACAACGAGTGTAGATATCAACATAAAAACTGAAATTCCGAATTGAAAAATAACCAGTCCTTTTCTTAATATTGGCTGCCCTGCCGAGGTCGAACCTTTTCCTTTAAGAACATCAACCGGTTTAAAACCAGATAAATAAAAGGCCGGATAGCTCCCTGCACTTAACCCAATTAGAATTACAATACCCAGTATGCCTATGAAATTGATAGGTTGAAAGAGTACGGAATAGCTAATAGCCTTACCGGCAAGATCGTTAAAAAATGGTAGGAGGATAAATATCAACCCAAGGCTAAGCAGAAAAGACAGAAGGGATAATACAATGGACTCCGTTAAAAACTGAGATATTAATGCTCCTTTTTGCGAACCCATCACCTTTCGCATACCTACCTCCTTCGATCGTTTTGCCGATCGCGCCGTGGCAAGGTTCATATAATTTATGGCCGCGATTACCAGCATAAAAACAGCGATGGCAAGAAAAATATAGACGTAAGTGATATCGCCATTAGATTCAGCTTCATCCTGAATTTTTGAATGGAGGTGGATATCTGTTACCCGCTGCAATTCGTAATCAATGGTAATACCGATACTTTCGAATATTGGATTTACATGGGTAACTAATACCGAATCGAATTTTGGTTCCATTTCGGTAATGTCATAATCGGGAGGAAGGAGTATATAGGTAAATACGCCAAAGTTACCCCAGTTATTAGCTCTACGTTCCGCCATATCCCAGCCAATTACAGCATCGAATACTAAATGTGAGTTTTCAGGAACTTCTTCTATGACTCCGGTAACTGTAAAATTTCTATCCTGGTCATCCGAAAACTGCATCCCTATGGCATTTTCATCACCGAAATATTTATCCGCCATTTCTTTACTCAGTACAATATTATTCGGACCATCTAGGGCAGTCTCGATATCGCCTTGTGAAAAGCGATAGGTAAAAACATCGAAAAAAGTTGAGTCTGCCATTACGATGTCTTCTTCGTAAAACTCTAAATCCTCGTAGGTGAGCTTAATGCGTCCTTGTCCTGAAACACGCGTGTAGTTATCAACTTCTGGATATTTAGCCTTCAGTTCAGGTGCTAGAGGAACCTGCGCTACGGCCCAGGTAAAAGAATTGTCGGGCTCCTGAATATTAGAAACAACTCTATAGATGTTGTTGCCATTGATATGGAATTTATCGTAGCTAACCTCATCGTTTACGTAGAGCAGGATTAAAACACTACTTGTTATCCCGATTGTAAGGCCAATAATATTAATTAAACTATAGATTCGCTCCTTCAGAATATTTCTGAATGCGATTTTTAGCATGTTCTTAATCATGAATGTGTTGTTAGGATAGATTTTGACCGATAGTAATAGACCAACTTATGCAGGTTGGTAGTAATTGGTACGTAACTCCAATAATAAGGTTTAAAGTTTAACAGTCTTTAACATATCATATAAGAATTAGAACCTTACCTGTTTAATTCATGTTACTTAATATCTTTGCAAAAAAATCAGAATGAAACGGGTAGTTGTAGGTCTTTCAGGTGGAGTCGATTCCAGTGTTGCTGCATACCTGCTCAAAGAGCAGGGGTATGAGGTGATCGGCATGTTCATGAAGAACTGGCACGATGATACAGTTACTATTAGCGATGAATGTCCTTGGTTAGAAGATTCAAATGATGCCATGCTTGTTGCAGACAAGTTAGGGATCCCCTTTCAGACTATTGATTTGAGTAAGGAGTATAAAACGCAAATAGTAGATTACATGTTCGACGAGTACCAAAAGGGTCGCACGCCAAACCCCGACGTACTTTGTAATCGAGAAATAAAATTCGATGTTTTTCTGAAGGCAGCGATGAAATTAAAAGCTGACTTTGTCGCTACAGGTCATTATTGTAGGAAAGACGACGTAAACATAAATGGCGAAACTCAATACAGGCTCCTTGCTGGTAAAGACACCAACAAGGATCAAAGCTACTTCTTATGCCAGCTTACACAAGAGCAGCTTGCTAAATCATTATTCCCTATTGGTGAACTCACCAAGCCAGAGGTACGCGAGATTGCTAAAAGGTTAGACTTGGTTACGGCAGAGAAAAAGGATTCGCAAGGGTTATGCTTTATAGGAAAAGTACGTTTGCCTGATTTCTTACAACAGCAGCTTAAACCAAAAAAAGGAAAAGTTGTAGAAATCCCATCCAATGCCTCACAGTTTTTAGTTGAAGAAGTGGATAACGCAGACATATTAACAAAATTAGATACATTGAGCGCACCCTATAAGTATATGCCTGAAGAGGGAAAATTACTTGGAGAGCATAATGGCGCGCACTACTTTACCATCGGTCAAAGAAAAGGGCTTAATATCGGTGGAACACCCTTACCTCTTTTTGTTATTGATACAGATGTAAAAGAAAATATCATATATACTGGTCAGGGCGAGGATCATCCTGGACTACATCGCAAGGCGCTTTTTGTGAATCAAGAAGATGTTCATTGGGTTCGTACAGATCTTGTCCTTAAACCAGGAGGGCAAAAAAAGTACTTAGCCAGGATTCGTTATCGCCAAACCCTTGAACCCGCTGAACTATATCAGCAAGAAAATGGTTTATATATTGTGTTTGAACGCAAACAAAAGGCCATTGCTTCAGGACAATTTGTGGCCTGGTACGATGGCGAAGAACTCGTTGGATCTGGGGTTATTCATTAGAAGACCTCAATGAATACATGTTTTAGTTGTTCTAAAATCATTAGAAACTTGCTTTAGGTGGCTTTAATTTGCCATAGGCCAAGTATCGATGAAGAAATTTAAAATTTATTCGATTTTCTAAAACTAATAACGTAGTTTTCAGCACAAATTATTAATTAAGTAAAGATTTAAACAATATGGGCAGACCTCCTACAAAACCGAAAAAGTTAAAGGACGGATTCTATATAGAAGTAAGAAACAAGCGATCCAACTCTGGCGTGAAAGTACGCCGTGACACAGAAGCGCAGATGGAGATGGCAATTAAGGAATACGAACGAACCAAGGATATTATTGTTATTGGTGAAATCAAAAACGGCGTCCCATTGAAGGATGCTAAGAAGAAGAAGAAATAGAACTTTAGGGTATAAAAAAAGGCTGTTGAGAATTCTCAACAGCCTTTTTTTATGGCATCTCCTTAACTAGAGGGCAATACCAATAAATGATTTAAATGCGATTCCCATTAATCCGGTAATAAGCATTGTTATTCCAAGTCCCTTAAGTCCATCGGGCACATTAGAGTATTTTAGTTTTTCTCGAATAGCAGCTAGTGCTACAATGGCAAACATGAAACCTAACCCAGATCCAACCCCAAATACAGCTGCTTCTGAGAGTGCATAATCGCGCTGAACCATAAAGAGTGATCCTCCTAAAATAGCACAGTTTACTGCAATAAGGGGCAAGAAAATACCAAGAGCACCATAGAGTGCAGGCGAAAATTTCTCAACAAACATTTCAACTAATTGTACCATTGCCGCGATAATGGCAATAAACATAATGAACTGCAGAAACTCCAGATTCATTTCAGCAAACTCAGGGCCTATCCAGGCAAGTGCACCCTCTTTAAGGATATACTCTTGCACTAACCAGTTAACTGGTGCAGTGATACCCAGTACAAAGACTACGGCAGCACCCAGGCCAATGGCCGTGGTAACTTTTTTAGAAACTGCAAGGAAGGAACACATGCCTAAGAAATAGGCAAAGACCATGTTGTCTATAAATATCGATTTTATTCCAAGATTAACTAAATCCATTTCTTAAGAAATTAATGTTCTACGTAACCCGTTTTAGTTCGGGAAATCCAAATAATAATACCCAGTACTACAAAAGCTCCAATAGAGTCAACAAATAGACTATTTGTTGGCATAATTGATGAATCATAAATCTGATAGTTGAATATTGAACCTGACCCTAACAACTCTCTAAAGAAAGCAACGGTTAAGATCACCCAGGCATAGCCAAAGCCACTACCAAGACCATCCATAACAGAATCCCATGGTTTGTTTCCCATGGCAAAGGCCTCTAAACGACCCATTACAATACAGTTGGTGATAATTAAACCTACAAATGCACCTAATACCTTGTACATTTCGTAGTTGTATGCCTTAAGAACCTCACTAACTAAAGTTACGAATGTTGCAATAACGCCTAACTGAACAATAATTCGCACACGACCAGGAATAAGATCCCGAAGTAGTGAGATTAGAAGGTTTGAAAATACAATTACAAAAACAACCGATATTGACATAATAAGGGTTGGTTCCATTTTTACGGTAACCGCCAATGCAGAACAAATCCCTAATACCTGTACAGTTATAGGATTATCATCATTCAATGGGTCTGTTACAAACTTTTTCCGTCTTTTAGAAAATAACGATTCTGTCGGTTGTTTAGCTACAACAGGTTCTAATGTTTCTGTGCTCATAGTTCTTTTTCGTTCTTCGTATTATCAATAAAAGCCTCGTAGCACTCCAGGTACTCTTTCATCATGGCATTCAATCCTTTTGCAGTAAGCGTGGAACCTGACATCCCATCTACTTCATGCGGGCCAAATAAAGCAGGATCGCGCTTCTCTCCTTTCTGCATTACTACAGATACTAATTTATCGCCTTCAAATATTTCCTTTCCTTGATAGCGTGATTGAATTTCCTCAGATGCAATTCTGGCCCCAAGGCCAGGTGTTTCCTGAACATGACCAAAGGCTACACCCTTAATTGTATTTAAATCACCCTCCAGAGCTACATATCCATATATTTTATTCCAAAGTCCGTTGCCATAGAGCGGAAAAATATACGCCTCAATTTCATCGGGGTTTTCAGAACTCATGAATTTATAAACCGGCAATTCCCTTTCTTCCATATCAAAACGGAAATTCCTGATTATATTAACATTTTCAGGAACGATAGGATTGCCTTTTTTATCCTTTTCAATTTCGTTACCCTCGAAATCAACAACAAGCGATTCGATTCGCTGATCGTAAATACCAAGAACGTCGTCTTTCTTCTTATTAAGTTTCATAACCGCACTCAGAATTTGAGATTTGGTATCTAACTCAATTGACTTCTTCTGCGCAGGTCCTAAGATCTGCGAGGTAAACGAGAGTACACCTCCAATAACGAGTGTCATTATTGCGGTGAACATGATGATGTAAGTATTAGACCGTTGCACGTTTCAATCTTCGTTTTTTGTTAGCGCCCACTACATAATAATCAATAAGTGGAGCAAATACATTCATAAATAAAATTGCCAGCATAATTCCTTCCGGATACGCTGGATTCATAACACGGATAATAATCGTGAGTACGCCAATAAGGGCACCGTAAATCCATTTACCTGTATTCGTTTGCGATGCGGTAACCGGATCCGTTGCCATAAACACAATACCAAAGGCCAAGCCTCCCATTACAATGTGGTAGAGTGGATCAATTGAGAAATAAGGGTTAGTTCCTATGAGTTGAAGAACAAACGCCATGACATAAGCGCCTACAAAACCACTGACTATAATTCTCCAGCTACCTACTCCGGTAGCAATAAGAATTACTGCGCCTACTAATATCCATAATGTCGAAGTCTCACCGATAGAACCAGGCATTAGACCATAGAACATACTACTCAGCGAATAATTACTACCAAGTGCCTCGACAGCATTTTGCCCTGACTCAACGGTAGAAGCAATAATTCCTAATGGGGTTGCACCAGAAAAGCCATCGACAGGCATTTTATCTCCCAAGTATACCCAAACCTGATCGCCTGACATAAATGCGGGATATGCAAAATAGAGGAAGGCTCTTGCTACTAAGGCCACGTTAAGCACGTTCATTCCAGTACCACCAAAAGCTTCCTTTGCTATAACTACAGCGAAAATACTGGCCACTGCAACCTGCCATAATGGAATGGTCGGAGGCATAATTAGTGGTATTAGCATCCCAGAAACCAGGTAGCCTTCATTTATTGGATGCTGTCTTATTACAGAAAAAGCGAATTCTGCAATCGCCAGACCCGCTACGTAAGATACGATTACAATAGGAACAACTTTTTGTATACCAATCCACCATAAGTCCCAGGCGCTACTTGGTTGAACACCAATAGCCTGATAATACTGATAGCCCACATTATAGGTACCAAAAACCAAGGCAGGTAACATCGCGATGATTACGGTAACCATAAATCGCTTTAGGTCTACTCCATCACGGATCTGTACACCTTTGGCTTTCGTTGTAACATTAGGTACAAAAAGAAATGTTTCTATTGATTCGAAAAGATAATAGTACTTTTCAAGTTTTCCGCCCTTCTCAAAGGGTGGTTTAACTTTATCAATAGCTTTTTCAAGAAACTTCATATCTACAAATAATGGCTATTAACTATACTGCATTAAATTAAGTCCGTCACGAACAATAGACTGTATGTCATTTTTCGAAACATCTATAAACTCGCAAAGAGCGAGGTCTTCCTCAATAACTTCATAAATTCCAAGGGCCTCCATCTCATCAAAATCTTCTGCCAAAATTGCCTTTAATAAATGCGTTGGCAAAATATCCATAGGCAAGACCCGTTCTAATTCACCTGATTGCACAAAAGCCCTAGGTTCCCCTTTGGTATTTGTATCAACAACATATTCCTTTTTTGATGAGTTAAGAAAAGACATAAGCCCGGTTGCCCGTGAAAAACTTAGCTTATTGAACGAAGGCAAAATCCAGCCAAAGAACTCTGGACGGTCACCTTCAGGGATAACCGAAAACAAGTGATCGTAATATCCAAGATGGCCTTGGTCTCCAATGCTTTCTCCCGTTAACACGTTGCCGCTGATATATCTAACATGATCGTTAGTAAGATTATCTTGAACAAAACGCTTTATAGAAGCTCCACTATAGGTTTTATAGTACTGCGGATTTTTTACCTCTGATCCCGCTAAGGCAATGATTTTCGATGCATCATATTTCCCTTCAAGGAATAAGCGACCAATCTGAACCACGCCATAAGGGTTAATTGTCCAAACCAAGTCATTCTTAGCTATCGGTGCTACATGATGTATTTGCACACCTACGTTACCTGCAGGGTGCTTACCCGAGAATTTATTTTGCTGAATTCCTTCAGCGGCATTATAAACGGGGTTTACCTCACCCTCACCATCAACATTAACTTGAATGGACCCCGATGTAAATTTCTTTAACACTTCGATTCCCGCCTGAAAATTTCGCTCCTCACCTTTAAGGATAAAGCTGTAATCAGGTGCTAGGGGGTTCGTGTCGAAACCACTAATGAAGATATCACGTGGAGTATCGGTTGGTTCGGCAACCACACCATACGGCCGTTGGATAATATTAGGCCAAACGCCTGACTTCAACATTTCGTCCAAAACATCTTCTTTGCTGGCATTCGCAAGATCTGAAATGGAATAAGATTGAAACGATTCGTATTCTACATCTCTGTCTGCTAAAATTACTATTTCGAGCAATTTCCGCTTATCTCCTCTTTTAACTTCAACAATCTCGCCACTTACAGGCGCAGTGTAGAGGATACTATCGTGTTTCTTATCCAATAAAACAGGCGTGCCTGCCTTAACGTTATCGCCAACATCTACAAGTGCTTTTGGTCGAAGCATTCCTATGAAGTCAGTTGGTTTAACTGCAAACGTTTCTGGTTGCTGAATATCTGCTAGCTCTTTCTTTGCCTTGCCGGCCAGGTTAATTGTAAACCCTTTTTTTAGCTTCACCGATTTTGACATTTTATCAATGGTTTTTTATTCGCTTTTCGTGGGGCAAAAATAGTAAATAAATTATTGAATAACTCTAAATCTTGATGAATGGACATATGGTTTTTTGAACCTCTAATTACCATCTTAAAAAGACCTCTTTAGGAGAAACTCAATTCAATTATTTCGTTATGATCAAATTTATAATATTGGGTAGCTATATTATTCCTAGCCCTTAAATAGGTTTGATACGATTCGCTATTTTCAATGCGATTTATCACAACATCATTATAGTTGCCCAAGGCTCCAATACACAACTCGCAGACTTCTCGCACTGCATTATTATTTCCGGTATTGCCGGTAAAATATTCTGCTAAGTTGTTCTCTTTTACATAGGTTGATAAGAGTGGGTTAGCACTTCGCGGAATATAAAACCGTAAACCTACTTCAGCCGCTAATCCCAGGTCAAGGATATCGTCGTAGACAAATGCCACCTGACCTTTGCTATAATTCGCTTTTTCGAGGAAATGTTTTAAAGCTTGCTTTTTTTGTTTTGCCTTAAGATATGAGGCAGAAAAATGCTCACGCTTACTTAATTGCAATGCGGGCTGATTATTCTCACCTGTAATCACATAAATATCAGGAATATAGCCATGCTTGAGATAGAAACTAAAGCGCAGCATATTCAGCCCCATGCTATCAACTTCCGAAAAAGGGCTTCCGTTATTATCTGCTTTCACACCTGCATTAAAAACGCCATCCCAATCAAATACAAAGGCTTTGGTAGCACTGATTTTATTAACCAGTTCTTCTGAGGAGCATAAAATATGCGCTCCAGAATTCTCGAAATGGGGTTTTATTTCCTTGTGAAAGTCGGACAAGCTATAATTCTATTAAGCTTAGGTGAGATCCTGAATATCAATCTGACCCACAACCTCCTCTTCATTTAGAACAACAAGGTTATCTACCCCTTTTTCTCTAAAGATTATTGAAGCTTCGTGGAGCAACTCTTCGCCTTGAATAGTTATTGGGGTTTTAAAACTCAAATCACCTAATTTCTTACTTACGGCATGCTCACCTTCATTTTCAATTAGCCTACGCAGATCGCCATCGGTAAAAGTACCTACTAGCTTGCTGTTCTCGTCAAGTACTGCTACGCAGCCAAACCCAGAAGATGTCATTTTAACCAGCGTGTCCGTAATCGAGTCATTTAATGAAACTGTAGGATTTTTACCTGACAATACATCTTTAACTTTTACAGTCATCAGTTTGGTGTGTTCTACAAACTGAGAGATACCTACCTCGGTAAAATGGTTTGAGGTAAGCTGCTTCATTACCTTCCATGGGATAGTACATACATGCACACCAATATTGATGGCATTTCTGATATGCTCGGGGTATCGCACTGATGAGAACATGATCTTAGAATCATATCCGTATTTTTCTACTGCATCCACACACTGTTCAACCAAATCAAGCGCGTCAGTTCCTTGATCCTGCAATCGGCCTACTAGAGGGCACACATAATCGGCACCCGCCTCCATGGCCATATAGGCTTGTTGCAGGGTATACACCAAGTGAACGTTCACTAAAAACCCACGATCTTTTAACATTTTACAGGCACGAACTCCTTCTAAAGAAACGGGAATCTTAAATACCGTTTTATTCTTATCCAGACCAAGGGCTAATTGTCTTTCTGCCTCTGCAACAACCTCCTCTGCAGTATCGCCTAAAGCTTCAATCTGCAATACTGGGACAATTTTAGATAACTCAACAATCAAACCATCGATGTCGGTAACTCCATGACGGTGCATAAAAGTTGGCGTTGTGGTTAGGCCCTTTATAAAGCCAAGTTGAAATGCTTCTTTGATCTCATCGAGATCAGCTGAATCGAGATATAATTCCATAGATTAGTGGCGTTGCGCCTTTTAAATTATAATGCTTGCGTATTAATTGAACGGTTGCAAAATTAAGTACTTTTTATAACTTTAATTGTATTGATTTACGTTATGGAAGGATTATGGAGCTTACAATCATTGGCATTAGGCAATACATAACCGATCCGCTAGTCTTTGACGAATGAAAGAATATGATTTTACCGTTTTAACAGACCCCAGATACTTCGAGCCAGAAGCTAATTCGACGTATGTGAAAAACGTTCTTTTAGAGGATCGCTTGCTACAAGAAAGTCTAACTGCTTTAGGATTTCGGGTAAACAGACTGCCATGGAGCATGCGAGGTTATAATTGGAGTCAATCGAAATATTTGATTTTTAGATCGACATGGGATTATTTCGACCATTTAACTGAATTTAAACTCTTCCTCCATGAGACTAGCAAGCACACAATCTTTATCAATTCTAAATCTTTGCTAGAGTGGAACCTGGATAAGCATTACTTACTCGACCTGCATAAAAAAGGCATTGGTATTCCCCCTACGGTAATGATTGAGCCAGGCACAAGCACATCGCTCTCTGAACAGATTAAGCGGCAGGGCTGGGATGAGGTAGTGCTGAAGCCGGCAATTGCAGCGGCTGGTAGGCACACCTATCGCTTTAAGCAAGAGGATGCGAACCTCCATGAAGCTCTCTATCAGCGGTTGATTCACTCGGAAGCTATGCTTATTCAGGAGTTCCAAAAATCTGTACCCGAACGTGGAGAGGTAGCCTTAGTATATTTTAGTGGCGAATATAGCCATGCCGTTTTAAAGCGAGCAAAGCCAGGTGATTTTAGAGTTCAAGACGATTTTGGTGGCACAATACATGCGTATGAGCCCACAGCAGATGAATTAGATCTAGGGTTTAAGGCTATATCAGTCTGCAACTCCACCCCAATCTATGCACGCGTAGACATTATTGAAGACAATCGAGGCAAGCCGGTACTAACAGAACTGGAATTAATTGAACCAGAACTATGGCTTAGAAACAATTCTGATGCCGCAGATAGATTTGCATCGGCTATCGCACATTATGTCTCATCTTTCCCCTCATGATGAAATAAATACTCAATATCACCATCTTTCGAAAACATAATAGCCATATTGCGCGTGTCTTCAAATTGACTGAAGACGATCATCAGTGTGGCCATTATTGGCACAGACAAGAGCATTCCAACAAAGCCCCACACAAAGCCCCAGAATGTTAAACCGAGAATTACTACAAGCGGACTAAGATTAAGCCGATTGCCCAGAATCCTTGGCTCAAGGAAGTTGCCTATAAAGACTTGTACACCCAGCACCCCTAATAATACTGCCAGCGCTTTACCCCAGTCGCCTGAAAATTGCAGAAAAGAGAATATTACTGGAAATGAGGTTGCTACGATGGACCCTATGGACGGAATGAAATTCAATACAAAAATCAGGAATGCCCAGAGAACCGGAAGGTCGATGCCAATTAATAAGAGTACGAAATAGCTTAGAAACCCAGTTAGGAAGCTCGTTAATATTTTAATACCCAGATAATCGCTGAGTAATGATGATATTCTTGAAAAGGCATCTCGGACGCTACGTTGTGAACCACCTCGCTTGTAGATTTTCTTCATTTTATTGCCCAGTGCCACTTCTTCCAGTAAAAGAAAAAGCACATAAAAGAGTACTAGAAAAAATCGCCCAACAAATGATGCGAGTGCTTTGGCTGCAACTGATGCGCTGGAAACAATAGCGGATTGCTGTTTCGATACCGCTTCGCCAAGATTCTCCACGCCGAGCAATATCTCAATTTCTTCTAATATTCTAACCAATGAATCGCCATACTTGTTTGCATTCTGAGCTAAGAATTGAAAATTGACAATTATGAGATCTGTGATCACATAAAAAATAGAGAACACGGCAACCGTACTAATTAAACTAAGTACCGGACGAGGAAATTTCCACCCTTTTATACTCAATTTACTCAGTTGTTTACGGACCTCTGCGATAAGAAACCAGAGTATTAAAGCAACAATAAACGGCTGCAGGAAGGTTCTGAAATATTGCAGTAAGGCTACTATACCGGCAACGATTAGAAAAACGGCTGCTCCTTTAACAACGCGATCTGTCTTGCTTTGTGATTCCATCTGTGAAAAAATTTGGACTAATTTAGATTAAAAATTAGTTATTTGGATTAACATTAGTCGAGTCTGATGCCGATTTATCCTTTTTAATGAAGAGGTTTTTGAAAAAGTTTTTCTTCTCTTTTGGTTCAGCAGGTTGTTCTGTTGTAATATCAGTGGCTGATGTTCCAGTATTTTTGTTATCTATTTCGGGTGTATCCTCAGCCCAGGCTAGCTTTTCTCTGAAGTACCAATTGTAGAATTTTTGGTCGTTATTATAACGAACGGTCTGGCTAGCATTTCTGGCACTATCAACCGCCAGCGTATCCACAACGTCTCGCTCAGCGAACATAATATCATCACCACTAAAAAGCACTGAATCCTCTACTTCAGGCATAACTACCTCCATGGGCACAATACGCTTATTCCAGTTCTTGATCATCGCCCACTCGGATTTTACCAAACCGTTTTTATCCTTCTCTATATTTGGCAAGTCATGACGGGGTAACCCGTCTTCTGAAACCAATGCGAATAGCTCGGGAATCTCATGATTGGGCAAGGTGTCTTGTGCTTGAAAAGAGAATGAACTGGGCTGCTCTTTAGGAGTTACCATGAAGTAACTATTATAGGATGCACAGATTTGATCAGCCTTACAGGAGTAGAGGGCAGAAGTTCCAATCAGCAATATGTAAATAATAGCTTTGCGCATTCAACTAGCAAAAATAGACTTTTGTTCTCCCCTAAAACGACAATTTAATGTGCAATATTGGGATTTTTCTTCGAAATTCAAATAATTAGGGCAAAAACTCTGGGGTCAAAACGGTAGAAGAGGCAGCCTACTTAAAGCCTTTCAAGTTCTTCTCGCAACTTTTTTGTAAGCCCTTTTACTACTAATTCATAGGAGTGATCGATGAGTTCCATTATTAAGGGGTCGGAAACAGAGCCGTCGGTAGAAACCGTATTCCAGTGAAGTTTACTCATATGGTATCCGCCCGTAATTCCAGGATTCGACTCTCTTAGGGCTGCCGATCGTTCCGGATCACACTTTAAGTTGATGCTCGAAAACTCGTCTACATCTGTTAGAGCAAACATTTTGCCCATTACCTTGAAGACTAAGGTGTTGATATCAAATGGAAATTCTTCGGAAACTCCGCGCTTTGCGATACAATAATTACGATATTGCTCAATATCCATAGCTTTACTTTACTTACCTTTTGGTATAAAACCAATGTTCTAATTTAGGCAAAAGTAGAAAGCTACTCAAACAGTAATTAAAAGAGGAAGTTTTTTGCGAGAACATAAATGATCCCCAGCAGAAATACAGTAATGGAGAGTTTATTAACGAAGTGCATAGAGCGAATACTAAAACCCTGTTTTTCTCCTGTATTCTTTTTCCTGAAGAAGTATCTGAACAATTCGCCCATTTGAAAATACTCTTTCAACGATGCTCTCTCTTTATTGTCAGTTTCCATAGCTATACAGTTTCAAATTCAGGCTCCATCCAGTCGCCATTAACCTTGATTAAATTTATTAACTCATCAACGGCCACCTCAGAAGGTAAACCTTTTTTCACAACATCCTGTCCTTTGTATAAGGTAATCTTCCCAGGACCAGATCCTACATAACCATAATCGGCATCGGCCATTTCGCCCGGACCGTTAACAATACAACCCATTATACCAATCTTAACTCCTTTTAGATGATCGGTACGCTGCCGAATCATTGCAGTAGTTTCTTGTAAATCGAATAGGGTACGGCCGCAGGATGGGCATGATATATATTCGGTTTTAGTCATACGGGTACGCGCAGCCTGCAGAATACCAAATGCCGTTTTTAGGTTGATCGCCGTAGTTGATCCGTTCAGAATTACTCCATCGCCAAAGCCATCCAGTAATAAACCGCCGATATCGGTGGCACTATAGAGCTGAAATGCTGCTTCGTCGAGTTCCGGATAGTTACGTTCAATGATTACAGGATTTTTAACATCCTTTTTAACCATATTGCTTATATACCGGCGCAAGGTAGGCATTGCGTGCTCATTGGCTGTTCGAAGAATTAGAATAGTCTGCGAAGTGATATTCTCGGGCAAACTATCAGTATCTATATTTAGTCGTAGAAATGAAGTCTCTGTTAAAGGACAGTAGTCCTCCCCTGAAAACATTGGAAATAGTAATGGTGAATTATCCATGGTCTCCCAGAGTTTATAGTCTACAACGCGCCCCACACTACCAGGTAAATTTTCAGGAGGTATATTTTTGCCAAAGTAGAGGTAGTCGGCTGCATGATCTGACATAGCCCATTTATCTTGCGCTGAGAGATAATGATGCCCAGTAGCCTTAAGTATGGCGGAGTCTAAAGTGCCATACATCGATAAATCGGAGATAACAACGGGTACATTAGAGCCCCCGATATTTGCGAGCTCAACTGTTTCCCTGCGCTTATAGGAGAAAGGATCAATTGCTAGAGAAGTACTCTCGCTCGTAGTATTATTACTTTTTCGGTTTACATAACGATCGACTAATGTTTTGGCAACCGGAATCTCAAATTCTGGTTCCTCTGTAAGTGAAACTCTTACCGTATCGCCTAGGCCGTCTTCGAGTAATGTGCCTATACCAACTGCAGATTTTATTCGGCCATCTTCACCTTCGCCTGCTTCCGTAACACCGAGGTGTAAAGGGTAAGGCTTAAGTCCTTCTTCATTCAGTTTATTCACAAGTAGACGATACGCCTGAACCATTACGAGCGTATTACTCGCCTTCATCGAAAGTACCACCTGGTGGTAATCTTCATCATCACAAATTCTTAAAAATTCCAGGGCCGACTCAACCATTCCTAACGGAGTATCACCATAACGACTCATTATCCGATCGGACAGTGAACCGTGATTCGTGCCAATGCGCATGGCGGTACCATGTTCTTTACATATTTTAATCAAAGGCAGAAATTTCTCCCGTATACGGGCTACCTCTTCGTTGTATTCCGCATCGGTATATTCGATAGATTGAAATTTTTTGCGATCGATATAGTTACCGGGATTGATCCTTACCTTCTCGACATAATGTGCTGCCGCTTCCGCAGCATTGGGGGTAAAATGAATATCGGCAACCAAAGGAGTGTTATACCCTCTTCGCTTAAGTTCTGCTTTAATATTTTTTAGGTTCTCGGCCTCTTTAATACTCGGCGCTGTTAATCTCACATATTCACATCCCGCATCAATCATACGGATTGATTGCTCGACCGAACCTGAAGTGTCCATTGTATCCACAGTGGTCATCGACTGAATTCGTATAGGATTATCTCCTCCAAGAGGAACACCTCCGATATTCACCTCTATCGATTCCCGACGAGCATATTGATCTAGACTATTGCAGTATTGAGATGCCATGTTAACAGATTAGCTAACAAAATTAAGGATGAATTAATTCGATCCCATCAAGAAAATTGATAACTATTCGATGTACTCCTGCTTAACCACTAAACTGCAATACTCATTTTCGAGAACGAGATACCCCTGGTCGTAACAGAAGTAGTATGTTTTCCCCGACTTGGTCGTGTAAATATTGGTATGGTAATTAAAGTTAAAGCCTGCGTTTTGTAGCTTCGATTTGGCAATAGTTATTTTGCCATCGGGGTTATAGCTGAGTAAAATATCCCGGTTTCTTTTGAGGGTGGCGTTAACCTTCCGAAGCATATTATTCGTATTTCTATTCTTCGAATTATTAAAACTGCTACGACATTCATCCGAACAGAACTTCTTATCGGCGCGGCCAATTATACGGTTTCCGCACTCTGGGCATAGTTTTTCTTCCATAACTATTCGATTGTAAACGGTTACAAACGGTTTAATACAAGTATAATCGAATACAACCATTTAAACTACAACTAACGTGAAAAAGTCATCAGTACTTTGGGGCAAATCAATTTTCAATTTAAACATTTTACATCATGAAAAATTTAAGAAATCGTGTACAGCTAATTGGTAATGTAGGTAAAGAGCCTCAAGTTAAAACTTTTGAAAGCGGTAAAACTATGGCAAGTTTCTCGCTCGCTACATCCGAGAATTACACAGACCAGAACGGGAAAAAAGTTCAAGATACGCAGTGGCATAATGTAGTTGCCTGGGGAAAAACAGCCAACTTCATAGAAAGTTACCTGGACAAGGGAAATCGTATCGCAGTAGATGGTAAGCTCATTCATCGCTCGTATAACGACAAAGACGGTTCGACTCGCTACATCACAGAGGTTCTGGTTAACGAGATTATGCTCCTCACGAATAAGGTTGCAGAAGCATAATAGTCTTTCCTCTTATGAAAAAATGCCTGTACGTTGTGCAGGCATTTTTTATTTGATCTCATTAACAGTCAATTCTTTAAGAGAATTTTGCTATTTTTCCGTAACCAATAAACCCTGATTATGCTTAAAGAATACCGCAATCTACTGCTTTTACTATCTTTCTTTATTCCATCACTCACTTCAGCGCAAGATCAAATTAAGGAATTACCTGACGGGTACTTTATGACTGTGGCTGCTTATCTAAGCTCGGGTGAGGGATATGCTCAACGCTATGTAAACCAATTAAATCAGGATGGTGTTTCGGCAGATTACGGCTTTACGTATAAGAAAAATATGTATTTCGTGTACATAAAACATTATACTGATTACGGAACTGCCATATCGGAAATAAATACTGTTCGTGCAAATACCGCCTTCGATGACGCATGGGTATATATTTATGAGGCAGAGAACAGAGTTATCGAACCAGCCACTCCTCCAGCACCTGTCGAAAGCTCAAACACAACAGCTACAGAGACTACTCCAAATGCATCGGAGGAAGATTCCAGTCGCCAAGAGATAACCATCCCGATCACCACCAAGGATAGTGTTGTTACCAAGCCCGCAGAACCTGTCATAGATGATGGTTCGCGTTTGATTTATTTTGAGGCTTTAGAAGCCAGGACTCAGAAGCCTGTAGATGTAGAGGTAACGCTATTCGATCCATTTAGTGAGCGTGTTTTTAGTACAATGAAATCCGACGAAACCAAAAGGATAAAACCACCAACGAACAAGGAAGGCATAATACGAGTTAAAACCAATTCCTTCGGCTGGGTGGGCGATGCTGTCAATTTTAATTTTGCAGATCCAATCACCGACTCAACAGAGTACTTCCTTCGGTTTAGAGGAGATACTCTTATCGTATTTTTTGACATGCACCGAATGCGCAAGGGTGATGTACAGACTTTGTACAATGTCTATTTTATTCCCGATGCCTCTTTGGTCCGACCAGAATCGAAATATGAATTGGATGAACTCCTTGGTATGCTGATGGAGAACCCAACAATGAAGATTACCTTGCATGGACATACCAACGGCTCCTCAGGCGGACCCTACTATCGCTTGTCAGAAGGTGACACGCTCTACTTTAGTATGAATCGAAAGCATGAGCGTACCAGCGGATCTGCAAAAAAATTATCCTACGATCGGGCGAATACGGTAAAGCAGTACCTCGTTCATAATGGCATAGCCGACGAAAGAATTGAGGTTAAAGGTTGGGGCGGCAAAAAGATGATCTACGATGAAAACTCTGTTGCCAGTAAGCGTAATATTCGCGTTGAAGTTGAAGTAACCGAAGAGTGATGAAAAAGATCTTTATTACCCTTGTTGTCTTGTTTTTGTCCTTAGGGCATACGCTAGCTCAATCTGACAATAAAAAAAAGGATGAAATTCATGCAGTAATAAGCGAACTTTTCGATGCTTATCGAGCGGGAGATAGCGCGCGGGTAGCCAATGTTTTTACCAAAGACGCCATAGTACAGTCTATCTATCTGAACGGCGATGGTGCACCTGTTGCCTCTGAGGCAACTACTGTTAATTCTTTTTTAGACTATATCGGCAATGGTTTAACAGAGTTACATGATGAAAAACTTTGGGATACTCAGATTCACGCTGATAAAATGATGGCAACCGTCTGGACCCGTTATGCATTCTTTTTGGGAGAAAAATTCACGCATTGCGGAACAGAAACATTTCTTTTGCGTAAAGTTAATGGTAGCTGGAGAATTTTTATCCTCGTAGACACCCGTCAATCTCAAGGGTGTCAGTTGCCAAAAGACTTAGAATAAGCATTTTACATAATTTCAGTTTCCATGATAAAATCCAAATTTTTATTGGTGGTAGTAGCCCTACTTTTTTCCTTCAATGGGCTAGCACAAAACATTCGATATAACTATACTATCGATCTTACCAATGTGGTTGATGACAAAGTATATGTAGAATTGGAAATCGAAAATTTCACTGGCGAAGAGTTAACCTTTCGTCTGCCTAAAATGATCCCGGGCACTTACGCTATTGAAGATTATGGCAGGTTTGTATCTGATTTTTCAGCACTTGATAAAAAAGGGAGGTCACTGCCCACTGAAAAAACAGATATCAATGCCTGGACGATTGGTAAAGCCAAGAAATTAAAGAAGATTACCTATTGGGTAGAAGATTCTTACGATACTACGCTAGAAGGCCCTGAAATTTTTCAACCCGCTGGTACTAATATTGAAGCAGGCGCAAATTTCATTATTAACCCGAGCGGTTTCTTTGGGTATTTCGAAGGAGAAACATCGAATGAATATCAGCTAAACGTAATAAAACCAGCTGATTTTTATGGCAGTACCGGCTTAATTCCTGTTTCGATAAATAGCAATCTTTCTGGGTCTGTTCAGCTAGAGGGCGTAGAAATTTCTGAAGATGCTTTTGTTGATGTATTTACAACAACCAACTACGATGAATTGGTTGATTCACCTTTAATGTATAGTTTGCCAGATACCACCCTACTCAATGTCGCTGATACAGAAGTGTTGGTTTCGGTGTATTCGCCCAATAACGTTGTTACCTCTGAGGAAATTGCTGCAACAATAGAAGAGGTGCTGGTGGCACAAAAAGAATACCTGGGCGGTGAGCTTCCTGTAGACAAATATGCCTTTATCTTCTACTTTACTGATCAGCCGGTTATGTCGTATGGTGCTTTAGAACACTCCTATTCATCATTTTACTATATGCCCGAGTATCCTATTGAGTACATGAATCAACAGCTGCGTGATTTCGCGGCACATGAATTTTTTCATATTGTTACGCCGTTAAACATCCATTCAGAACAAATTCAACCGTTTAACTTTACCAACCCCGAGATGTCGCGTCATCTTTGGCTTTATGAGGGGATGACTGAATATTTTGCCGGTAATGCGCAGGTAAAGGCAGGAATAATCACTATCGATGAATACATCGGTATGCTGCGTGAAAAAATGTTTACAGCTTCTGAATTCGATGATAATCTACCTTTTACAGAACTGAGCCTGGGAGCCTTAGACCTACATGCAGATCAGTATTATAATGTATACCAAAAAGGAGCACTGCTTGGCTTAGCACTTGATTTAAGCCTCTTAGAATTGTCTGAAGGCAGTTATGGCGTACAACAGATGATGGCCGATTTAGCACAAGAGTTTGGTAAAGAAAAATCGTTTCCTGACGACCAGTTATTCGAAATTATTACTGAGCTGACCTATCCCGAAATACGTGACTTTTTCACCGTATTTGTGGAGGGAGACTCAGCGCTTAATCTAAATTACTTTTTTAATAAAGCAGGATTAATTTACGAGGTTGAGGGTGTTTTCTACGACTATTCATTCGGACTCACCGATAGTAATCTGGGTGTTGATATGGAGCGAAATGTTCTCTATATTGAAAATGAAGAAGATCTTGATGCTTTTGGTAAGGCTCTAGGATACAAAAATGGCGACGTCCTGGTTGGATTCAATGGCACCAAAATGCCAGGCCTAGGGCCTGAGGTAATGCAGTATTTGCAAGAGGCAATGGGTTCGCTTCAGGAAGGCAGAGAGTTTAGTGTGACGGTGATTCGTACTAATGCAGAAGATGTTGAGGAAGAAATAACCTTAACTGCTCCTGCGGCTAAAGTTGAACGTGTTGTTCCGCACACCGTACGCCCGATGGAGGAAACTTCGGATCTACAGTGGACTGTTCGCAAGGCTTGGCTTGGACTTGAATAAAATTTAGCGGCAGAGACTACGGCTTATATTTTTGCCTCGTTTCAATTTTTTGAAGTTCTCGCTGAATTATTAAAGTAGCGATTTCGCCAGCAATGTCGGTATTTGAGGCTAAGGCTTGTTTCACCTTATGTTCATTAACATCGATGCGATAGAGGCCATTCAGAAGTCGTTCGAAATCCGTATCCAGGAGATGGCTAATTACCTTCCTTAGTAATTCATGAAACTCGTCAACCTCTTGAATCTCGGCTTGGGGAATAGTAAGGTTAAAGTCTTTATTGGTTAGTTCTATCGCCTGTGGCAGGTATTCAGACACTATTCTTCGTTAGATTCTTCCTCTTCTCTAGATTCTTTTTCTGCTATGAGTAATGAAGGTTCATTCTTAAGCAATATCTCGTACCACGCAACAATCTTTTTAATGTCGGATACATACACCCTATCGCGATCATAATCAGGCATAATATGCGCCAAGAAGCTTTTAAGTTCCTCCGCGTCCGAAGTTTTATCAACGCCGGTATCATCGCCGAACTCAACATGTATTTTCTGAAAAAGTTCTTCTAAAGGCATAGTTTCCTCCTCGCCGGTAGAATAAACTGATATTTCAGCAAGCACGGAGACCTTTTGGTTCATGCTGGTAACTACTTTGGTTTTGGCATCGTCGAGCGACTCGAGGATCACTCCTGTTTTCGTTGGTTTTAATACCTTAAACAATCCACCTTTTCCTGAGACTGCTGCTATATCTTTGAAGTTCATGTACAATTTTTTTACAAATGTAATTACTTCACTAGTAAATCCTGTATTAATATGTTAGAAGGCCGAAAAGTAATAGTTTTGAGTGCTGCTCCTCATCCCATAAATGGGACTGAGTGGGCGGAGCTTTGGATAATTCGAGCAGTGTTTGATTAGAAATTTAAAATCAAAATAATCAGTAGTATAACCGATCTTTTCTATTCCCTGAAAAAGGAGGGATCATTCGTGCAAAATGTTGCAGTAAATCTAACCGGCAATTCAATTGTCCTTGTGATTGGGTTCTTGCTAACACCTATTATTGCGCGGGTTTATGGCCCGGAGGCCTATGGTCAGTTTGCCATCTTTACTGCTCTAGCGAGTCTCATTCAACCTATCTCCACCTTGCAACTACAATCTGGATACGTAGCAGCAATAACTAAAGAAAAATTCGCTGCTGTAATCACAATATCAATAATAGCCCTTGTCGTTACTACTCTTATTTCGGTGGTTTCGATATTAGTTCTTACCTCTTATGATCATTACTTTAAGTTAAGTACAGGGGCAATATTAATATTTCCTTTGTACATACTGCTTTCAGGTATCTTTGCAATAGTACGTGGTTGGAACATAAAACTTGAGGAGTTTAAAAGATCATCAAAAGCGAAAGTTGGAGCAACCTTAATGGGTAAGACTTCTACATTAGGATATGGTTGGTTTATCCTACCAAGCGAAATGGGAATGATCTTAGGAAGTATGGTAGCCTTTGTAGCAGAATCGGTTGGGTACTTCAGTAAAAAAATGAGGCTTGAGTTAAGGATGATAATGGAGCAAAAGCTGTCTATAGCATTCTTAAAAGAAACTATTATTGAATTTAAGATCTATCCTAAATATGTAACTACTAACTCTCTTGTCACTAACTTCAGTACTCAAATTCCAATATATTTTTTAGCAAGTTGGTACACCACAGATAAAGTGGGCCTCTTTTCACTTGCCCTAAGTTTAATTACTATCCCGGTAAATTTAATTGGCACATCAATCGGAGCTGTATTATTACCTAAGATATCCTCGATTATTGATGATCCAACAAGGAGGAATGATGCCATAGTTAGGCTTTACAAAAAATTGATGTACCCTGGCGTTATTCTTATGTTAACACTGTCGGGAGTACTTTATTTTGCTCTTCCTATAATCTTAGGACAAGACTGGCAGGGGACTGGCCAATTAGCTAGTTTTATTGCAATTGCTCTTACCTTAAGCATTGTCTCCATCCCTATAACCGTTTG